>JAAETN010000504.1 GCA_024228355.1 Maribacter sp.
CAGCTCTGCTGTGGGAATAAAAAAATCAATCAAACGGATAACTCCTGAAGGTAAGAATAAGGTCCGAGTTAGAGTAGAAGATGTCGCTTTTGACAACCTATTAGAATGGTTGGTAATCAATTCAACCAAGCACAAGATTAGAGCAGAACTTTTTCTGGCAAGAAAAACCGATATAAAAGGTAAGGGCAATGCCACGCTGCTTTTCTCAAGAGAGTAGCAACTGAAAAAACAGCATTTATATGCGCCATTTGCAACTATTCTGCCTACATTATCAAACCACTTTTCAACCACATTTTTAGAATTATGTAATCAAATAACCAGACCCCATGACAGATTTAACAGTGGTTGTTCTCATCAAAACATTAGTTAAAACAATTAGATATGAAGCTTCTTGGTTTGTATTCAAACGGGGTAGGGATCCAAGGGCACCCGGCTCTGTTTATCGTGATGGTCCAGTTCTGAGGCATAATCCAAATTGGAATAAGTATCGGCATGAGCAACCAACTACCAGGCAAGAACATATGTTTAGGGATTTCTGGCGAAATTGGCGGGATCAACCGGGGCAAGGTGGTCCAAGGGAAGACAAAACTGGTCCACATGACCCGCTTCCAGATTGGCGAGATGATCATTCAGGAACAGGTGGTGGGTCTTGTGATTATCCAGATTGGAATAGTCCCGATCCAGTTCCTGATCATATAAGGAAAGAATTCTTGAGGCAAAATCCTGGGTTCCAGGGTTTTTAAAAGCAATTGAAAAACTTCAATATGGTTAACAGGAATCAATAGTGCAAATGAATATAGTACATAAAACGAACGCGCTTATATTTTTTGCTTTACTTATTGCGAGTACAGATGTGATTTGTCAACCGAGTGTAGATCAACAAAGTATAAGCGAAATAATGCTGCCAGATGGGTCCATTTATAGAGGTACCACTAAAAATGGATTGTTACATGGAAAAGGTAGTTTAGTTTGGAAGAATGGAAGTAAATATAATGGTGAATTTTCAGAAGGACTTATGCATGGTAAGGGGAAGCTTATAGAAAAAAATGGCACCATTTATAAAGGACAGTTTGCTCAAGGTCTCTCGAATGGAAAAGGAGTATTGACTTATCGGAACGGTGATAAATATGAAGGAAATTTTAAGGATGGGTTTTTTCATGAGTATGGTCTTTTTCAATATATGGATGGGGTTTCTTACGAAGGAAACTACATTGATGGAGTAAGAACTGGTTCAGGCAAGTTTAGATATTTGAATGGAGATATTTATATTGGGATGTTTCGAGATGATTTACCAAATGGTAATGGTAAGTTCACGAGAAAGAATGGGGATTACTATATAGGTGAATTTTAACATGGCGAATTCCACGGCAAAGGGAAGTATGTTTTCTTAAATGGAAAGGTACTAGAGGGGGGGGTTCGAAGGAGGGGTATTCAAAAATAATAAAGGGGTCAGAGCCCATTAATAAAGGGGTCAGAGCCCATTAATTGAGATCTGACTCCATTTGAACAAAGTAAAATAGAAATAGAAATAGAAATAGAAATAGAAATAGAAATAGAAATAGAAAAAGGTGTAGCTTGCCATTCGGGTCAGAGCCCATTAATTGATACATGACTCCCTTTGAAATCAATAGGGGACACCCATTAGCCGCCTGCGGTCAATAGAGCGAATAAAGCCCTGAGCTTCTTCTCCCCAAAACTATAACTAAAGGGGCCAGAGCCCATTAATTGATAAAAGCCAACCGATAGCGAGGCTGTTTCACCGCAAAATAAGAATATTGCCAAGCGATTGGTTGAGGTACGTGGTCAGTTGGACAAATTCAAACAATAAACACCCCGATAGGCGTTGTGATCACTATGTCAAATTCTTGTGACACTGGGGTGACCTTTTTGAATTGAAATGGGAA
>JAAETN010000505.1 GCA_024228355.1 Maribacter sp.
AATAGAAAGGAAAGAAAGGAAAAAACAACTACCAGAGAGTACACCCAAACCCAATAATACGAGAAGGCAAACCGGATCTATGACCAATAAAAAAACAAAAAGTTCAGTACCCAATCTATTCGATTTTTCACAATGGTGGCGATGGACAATTGGAGCTAATTGGAAACAACCTAATGGTCCTGACAGTAGTATCAAAGGTAAGGATAGCCATCCGGTAATACACATTTCCTATGAAGATGCATTGGCGTATTGCGCATGGGCGGGAAGGCGTTTGCCAACTGAGGCCGAATGGGAGAGGGCAGCGCGAGGCACTGAAGAAAGCAACACCTTTTTTTGGGGTGAGGATGTTTCCATATTATCACAAATGGCCAATACTTGGGAGGGAGAGTTTCCCGTAAGGAATACCAAAGCCGATGGTTTTGAGCGTCGCGCTCCGGTTAAGAGCTATCCGCCCAATGAATTTGGTTTGTATGACATGGCAGGTAATGTTTGGGAATGGACGAGCGATTGGTACAATACTCATTATTACAATGAGGTTTCAGCCAACAATTCAATTGACTATAACCCAAAAGGAGCAGATAAAGCTTTTAATGAAAGAGAACCATATGCCAAAGAGAAAATAATGAAAGGCGGATCATTCTTGTGTAATAAATCCTATTGCGCAAGTTATCGTATTTCCTCTAGAATGGCTACAAGTTTGGACTCTTCTCTGGAGCACTTGGGTTTTAGAACTGTGGCGACCATAAAATCGGTACGCCAAATGAACAATAAATAGAATAATCATATGGAGTTTTTAGAGAATTTTAAACCAGAACTTACCGTAGAATCACCGGGTAGAATTAATATTATCGGTGAGCATACTGACTATAACATGGGGTATGTACTTCCGACAGCTATTGAAAAGAAGATTACTTTCAAATTTCAAAAAAACGGATCAGATAATATTTGCCATGTGTATAGTATGGGTTATGACACAGGTTTTGAACTGTCTTTGGACAAGATTGAAATAAGCAAGGTAGAATGGGAAAACTATGTTTTGGGTGTTTTAAATGAGATCTCAAAACGCACTGATAAACTTAGGGGTTTTGATTGTACCCTGGAGAGCCATGTGCCTATAGGTTCAGGAGTAAGTTCTTCCGCTGCTTTGGAATGTGGCTTGGCTTTTGGCCTTAATGAAATATTCGATTTGGGATTGAGCAAAATGGATATTGTTGAGCTTTCACAGGCTGCCGAGCATACCTATGCAGGTACCAAATGTGGTATTATGGACCAATTTGCCTCGGTCATGAGTAAAGAAGGTCACGTGATTCTCTTGGATTGCGAATCCTTGGAATATTCATATATTCCTATACATATTCAACCTTATAGGATTGTACTGTTAAATACCAATGTTTCGCACAATTTGGCGTCGGGAGAATATAATATCAGAAGGGCTCAATGCGAGGAAGGTGTAGCGGTTTTACAGAAAAAGTTTCCTGGGATTAAGTCTTTACGAGATGCATCGATGGATATGTTGAACGATGTGAAAGGCGAACTGGACCAAACAGTTTATAATCGCTGTTCCTATATCATTCAAGAGAAAACCAGGGTTTTGGAAGCTGTTGAAGCTCTCAAAAAAGATAATCTCAAAAAAGTTGGTGAGTTATTATATGAAACACACGAAGGGCTCAGTAAAATGTATGAAGTGAGCTGTCCTGAGCTCGATTTTCTTGTAGAGTTTTCAAAGAAGTTCGATACTGTTTTAGGAGCGAGAATGATGGGCGGTGGTTTTGGGGGATGTACCATAAACCTGGTACATGAAGATGCGATTGAGGAATTCGTAAAAGCTGCTTCCGCTGCCTATGAAAAGGAATGTAAATTAAAATTGACCTGGTTTGAAGCCAGTCCGAGTCAAGGAACATCAATCATAAAGAATTAGTATGGATACCAATTTCAATGAAAATCCACATAGAAGATTCAATATTCTAACGGGGGAATGGATCTTGGTTTCTCCACACAGAACAAAAAGACCCTGGCAAGGAAAGACGGAAAAACCTGCATTGGAAACCAAGCCAAAATATGACCCAAGATGCTATTTATGTCCCACCAATGGTAGAATGGGTGGAGCTGTGAATCCCGAATACAAAAAACCATTTTCATTTGTAAATGACTTTTCCGCGCTCTTGAAAGATGTAAAAGAAGAGAAGTATGAAAAAGGATTACTCTTTGCAGAATCGGAAGCAGGAATATGCAAAGTGGTTTGTTTCTCACCAGATCACTCGCTGACGCTGCCATTGATGTCTGCTGAAGAGATAACCGATGTCATTTCACTCTGGCAACAAGAGTACAAGGAACTTGGTGCTATTGATAGTATAAATCATGTTCAGATTTTCGAGAATAAGGGTGATGTGATGGGATGTAGTAATCCGCATCCACATGGACAAATCTGGGCGCAACGGAGTATACCTCAAGAAGTACAGAAAAAAGCTGATCGCTTATTGGCATATTGGCAAGGACACAATAAAAGTATATTGGAAGATTATATAATCCAAGAACTTGCATTGAATGAACGTATCATTTTAGAAAACGAACATTTTGTTTCTTTGATTCCTTATTGGGCGGTATGGCCTTATGAGACGATGATAGTTCCTAAAAGAAAGATTGCCCATATAAATGACCTTTCGAATGATGAAAAAAAATCGTTTGCCGAGATCCTACGAAAAACTACAATACGATTAGATAATATCTTTGAGACTTCATTCCCTTATTCTGCCGGAATTCATCAAGCACCTACGGATGGGAAGGAGCATCCTGAATGGCATTTCCACATGTCT
This sequence comes from Maribacter sp., assembly GCA_024228355.1. Taxonomy (GTDB): domain Bacteria; phylum Bacteroidota; class Bacteroidia; order Flavobacteriales; family Flavobacteriaceae; genus Maribacter_A. The sequence goes on from JAAETN010000505.1 coordinate 2,814, forward strand.
TTTTATCCACCTTTGTTACGTTCCGCCACGGTTAAGAAATTCATGGTAGGTTATGAGATGTTTGCCAATCCACAACGAGATATAACTGCCGAACAGGCAGCCGATACAATGAAGGCTTTGTCCAATACCCATTACAGTAAAATTTAATTCATTTCTTGCTACTGTTATTACGATAATGATAATAGTCTTTTATGCAAAGCTTTGTTCAATAAAATCCTTAGAACAACAAATTAGAAAATATTCAATTTATTTTGACATAATGATATTTGTCATGGTTTGGTTTGATCAAAGATTTTAGCTTTATATAAATCTTAAAACCACATACTATGACAATCGATATTCAATATGTTCAAATGCCTACAAGTGAAGCAATGGATACGCTAATAACCACCAAACTTAATCGTCTTGCCAATAAATATGATTGGATAATAAGAGCACAAGTTCATTTTAAAAAGGAAAATGATCCTACGGGAAAGGGCAAGATTTGTGAAATGGAACTCAGTGCGCCTGGACCTAGATTGTTCGCACAATCCAATGAGGATGATTTTGAAAAAGCAGCTGCCAAAACAATTAAGGATTTAGAGAAACAGTTGAGCAAAAGAAAGGCAATATTGAACAAACGCTAAAGTTATAACATAGAATAAACCCAAATATTTCAATACCATGAACAAAATACTTATACCGATAGATTTTTCAGAATTCTCGGAATATGCATTGGAAGTCGCGGCCAATTTGGCCAAGAAGTTTGATGCCCATTTAATCGTACTCCATATGCTAGGACTCTCAGAAGCTATTCTCACAAAGGACGAAGCCCAAGAATTTATGGAGGCACAGTACTACATGAAACTGGCAAAAAAGAGGTTCAATACCTTTCTGGATAAACCTTTCTTAAAAGGGGTTAAAACTTACGAAACCGTTCAAAACTATAAGGATTTCAATGAAATCAATAATATTGTAAAAGAGCAGGATATTGACCTTGTTGTTATGGGATCCCATGGTGCAAGTGGATTGAGTGGTTTGTTTGTTGGTTCAAATACAGAAAAAGTGGTACGCACTTGTGAGGTACCGGTTCTGGTAATTAAAAAACGAAGAGAAAATTTTGAAATCAAGGAAGCTGTTTTTGCCAGCGATTTTGAAGTGGAAAATGTCACGGCCTACAATAAGGCCACTAAATTTTTTAGAATGCTCGGAGCCAATGTCCATTTGGTTTATGTAAATCGGCCTAATCAATACTTCAAAAATACAGATGAGATCAACGAGCAGTTGGATCTGTTTATGAGTGTTGCCCATCATAGTGATGTGCCAGATAATCAAAAGGTGACCATACTTAATGATTATAGCATCGAGGAGGGTATTTATAATTATGCTAAAACGGTTGAAGCCAATATTATTGCACTGCCCACTCATGGAAGAAAGGGGCTGGCACATTTTTTTAAAGGAAGCATTGGTGAGGACATCGCCAACCATGCGGACTTACCTGTAATTACTTTTAAAATTTGAATCTAAGATTCAAGAAGCATTTTGAGTTTTGCCAATAGAATCACTTCCGACTTGTTTTTTTGTGCAAACGAAGAAGCGATAGCTTGTGCAGTATCCCAAATGAATTTCCTTAAATCTTCATTGAATAAGTTTTGATGTTCATTAAAGAATTCACGAAACTCTATAAAACAGGAATCACTTTCCGCTTTTCTGCTATGTAAATGATTGAAGACTTCTAGGATTTCTTGATGACCATCTATAACAAAGCCATTGGGTTTAGAATCAAGGTCGTACCATTCTCTACCTACAACAGCCTTTAAGGCCGTAATTTCTTCATGATTGATTTTTTTGTCGGCCATGGCAATGGCATAGAAAAGTTTACCAAGATTTTGATGAAGTTTATTTAAGGTTTTTTCCATGGCAAGAACTTTATATACGATACTTTACTTTTAAACGGATAACTCGCCTTGAGGTTCTTTTTTAATAAGCTGATTCAAAGGATATCCTATACGCCAAAGTTCTCGCTTTACCTTGTCAATCGCAGCGATACTGTTATATACGAACGATAAAGTCTTGTTTTCAAGGTCAATGTCCAATATCCGAATATCCATTATCCTACTTAGGTTACGACGAATGGTTTTTTTGCACATGTCTGAATGTAGTTTTTCTATTTGGGCAATTGCTTTCATGATAAAATGGTTTTTGGGATTATAAAAATAGCTTGAATAAAAGGCAATTGGAATGATTTGAATCAGCCCGAAAATAAATACTTTTTAATTCATTTGTGTTTTATTTAAACTGCCATGAATACGGTTCTAGCCATAGATATAGGGGGGACGTTCACCAAAATAGGTATTGTTGATGAAGCTGGGGAAATCTTGATTTCCAAAGTTTTCAGTACAAAATCTAGAGAACCATTTGCTTCTTTTTTAAAGGAATTGGTCCCTGAAATTAAAGAACTTTCTAAAAAACTAGGTAACAAATCTAACATATTGGCCATTGGGGTAGGAGCACCAAACGCCAATTCACTGACTGGAAATATTGAAAATCCGCCCAATTTAAAATGGGGTAAAGTAATTCCTTTGGCAATGTCATTGGAAAATGCTTTTAATCTACCAGTTTTTATTGCCAATGATGCCAATGCAGCTGCCTTGGGGGAGTTGAAGTACGGGATGGCAAAGGGCATGAAAAATTTTGTGGTATTGACCTTGGGTACGGGATTGGGTAGTGGTATAATTATCAATGAAGATCTTTTATTGGGAGAACATGCACAGGCAGGTGAGATTGGACATGTGAATGTTGATCCGAATGGTAGGCAATGTAATTGCGGATTGCGGGGATGTTTGGAAACCTATGCTTCGGTTACTGGGATTAAGCGAACCGTTTTTGAGCTTATTGCCGAAATGAATGAAGACTCTCCGTTACGTAGTATCAGTTTTGAGGAGTTAACTGGTGAACTTATTGCGAAGGCCGCATTGAAAGGGGATAAATTGGCTTTAAGGGCATTTGAAATCACCGCTGAAATTTTAGGAAGTAAAATGGCCGATACTGTAGCACATTTAGACCCAGAAGCTTTTATTCTTGCAGGGGGTCTTAGTAAAGCTGGTGATATTCTCTTAAAGCCTGTAATAGCCAGTTTGGAAACAAACCTATTTATTGCTTATAAAGGAAAAGTAAAGGTTTACCTATCCGATGCGCCTAGAAATGCAGCCATTTTAGGACCTGCTGCTTTAGCATGGAAACAATTGGCAACATCCTGTTTGAAGATCTAATCTTGAAGTAAATGCTCTAGACTTTCGCTATCTACAATATGTTCGGTGACTGAAAACACCTGCTTTCTATTTTCCCTTACAGTTTTATAGAATCTGGCAATATCATCCTCAAGCGCTTGATGTTCATCCCTGAAAATTCTAGAATCGTGTTTAAACGGGTCATCAATGGTCTGTGTGATATGAGTAAGATGTTCATCGACCCTCGTTATCAATTCCTTCCCTATTAGTCTATCATTCGAAATACTTTGTCCAATAGCTTTTACAGCATCAAGGTTCTCTTTCTTTGTAATCCAGATAAAATATTTGTTCAATAATTTATGTAGAAATCGAAGGTCTTGTTTATAAAAGGTTAAATCGGATTTCCAATGTTTGGTCAAAACATATAATTCATCCCAGTCTGTATTCTGTATGTAAGTGCCTTTGGGTCTGGTTCTATAATTTTCCATGAGTTTGCTTTTTAAATTCAACATTTATGATGCTGACTAAAGTTACCTCCAACCTGCTGGAATTTTTATGATATTTGTCATAGACCTTATTCGAAAATCCAGTTATTGATTAATAATTTGGCCATCTTCCATTTGAATTATCCTGTCGGTACGTTTGGCAAAGTCCATGTCATGGGTTACCACCAAAAGTGAAAGTCCTTGCTCTTCTTTTAGTTGTTTAAAGATGTGAAATACGTTTTCCGAATTATAACTATCCAAATTACCGGTAGGTTCGTCACCCATGAGTATCGAAGGGTTGTTAATCAAAGCTCTAGCAATTGCAACTCGTTGTTTTTCACCACCTGAAATTCTTGAAGCCCGTTTTTTGGCCAGTTGATCAATTTTCAGCATTTTTAGTTTCTCCATGGCATCATGCTCAATCTCTGAATGTGATTTCGCATCTAATTTCTTTGCAGGAAGCATCACATTTTCCAATACACTGAATTCTGACAATAGGTAATGAAACTGAAAGACAAAACCAATATGCTTGTTTCTAATTCTTGATAATAATTTATTGGGTTTACCGGTAACCAACTCTTCATTCAAGAATAATCGACCTTCATAATCAGTATCCATTGTGGAAAGAATGTAAAGCAAGGTTGATTTACCTGACCCGGATTTTCCCATTATCGAAGCAAACTCACCTTTTTCAACTTTGAAATTGAGATTTTTCAGGACATGAAAAAGCACAGGTTTTTTGAAATATTTGTCGATATTTTTCGCTTCCAAAACAATTGACATGATACTTTTTTATGTTCCGCGTATTATTTGAACAGGATCAACTCTTTTTGCTTTACTTGAGGGCAGATAACCTGCTATAAAAGTAGATAAAAGCGCAAATGAGATTCCTATGATGTAATACATGATATTATAATTAACGGGAAATGTGGTGATCGTTGGAAGTGCTTCGGTTTCAAAGGCGACATTATCTATGAGTCTGGAAAGTCCATAACCAACAATTAATCCCAATACCCCGCCAAGAGCACCAATGATCATGGCCTGACTCATAAAAATCAACTGTACATCGGTACCGGAAAACCCGGTTGCTTTTAAAATGGCGATATCCTTCATTTTTTCGTAAATGAGCATATTCAAGATATTGTATATGCCAAAACCAGCAACGATAAGTAAGGTAATGGAAACAGAATACGTGATCAAATTTCTAATATTACTTCCTGTTTCAAATTGAGCGTTGGCCTCATTTATGTCAATGGCTTTTAGCTTAAACTGATGTTCAAGCCTATGGGACATTGGGACCGCTTCCGCTATATCAAAAAGTTTAACGTTTATATCGGTTACATAATTTTCAGCCTCACCTAGTATTCGCTGAACGGTCTTGAGGTTGGTATAACTTTGAATATTATCAATATCGGCAAGGCCACTTTGATATATGCCAACGATTTTCAAAGGAAAAATATCGCCTTTGATAGTACTAATTTGAATTCTGTCGCCAACAGAAAGTGACATTTTATCTGCTAATCCGGCACCTAGTAAAATACCACTATCGTTATTTTTTAATGCTTCAGGGGTGCCTTGAACAATATAATCCTGGATACTTGACAATCGCACTTCTTCCATGATATCAACACCGACAAGATTTCCACCCAATTCAATTGAGCCGGAGAGATAAAAAATCTGTGCCCTTAATTGGGGAGTAGCCCCTTTTACATTATCATCATCCTTTAGAAATTTTAAAATGGGTAATGCATTATGTATCTTTTTTTGGCTTTGTTTGGGCTTAATTGAATGTACAACATTAAGGGCCTCCTCAAATTCCTCGTACAAGGCAATGGGTTGGTTTTCAGAAGGCTCTATTTCGTTATAAAGATGTATGTGTGGTGTTTGGTTTAGGACAAGATCATCCAGCATTGTGTTTAATCCGGTCATAAAACTTACTAAAGTAATATAGGCACCTATACCAAATGTAACACCTAAGGAAGCCGTTATTGTTGATTTCATCTTGGTAAGAAGATGTGTTTTGGCAATGCCTAAAATTACTTTCCAATTAATCATTCCTTTGGCTTATAAATATGAGTATTGGCGTCAATGCCTGAGAGAATTTCAACCTTGTCCATATTTTGAAGACCAATTGAAACAGTTACCTCACCATTTTCTGTTTCCACTTTATTCTCACCTATAAGATATTCTTTAGGTATGCTAAGAACATTGTTCTTCTGCGCTATGATTATGTTCCCTTCACCTGCAAGACCAGGATATAATACCTCTGGGGTTTCCAAGAACACAGCTTCGATTTTGAAGGTTTGTGAGCGTTCGTCTTTACTGGGGTAAATTTTACTTATTGTAGTTTCAAGTACTTTTGAGTTATAGGCATCAAGGGTAATCAGGGCTTTCTGACCTTTTTTGATTTTAACTATATCTACTTCATCAATCAACATTTCCACAATAAAGACATCCTTGCTGCCAATAGCGGCTAGAGGTTCCATAGTTGTTACAATTTCTCCCGGATTCTTATACAGTGCATAAACTTTACCATTGATCTTAGAAGTGACTGTGAAGTCTTTAGTAGCTATTTGGGACGTTTTAAAGTTATTTTGTGCTTGTCTTAGTTGGGTCTCCAATTCGTTTTTGGTACGCTTATATTTGTTCTGCAATAAAAGAAGCTTGTTCTGCGAAAGTTCATAGGCAAGTTTTCTATTATCAAAGTCAATTTTTGAACCAATTTGCTGCTCCCAAAGATTTTTTTGCCTGAAGTAGTTTATAGAGTCACTTTTCAATGACAATTTCACTGAGCTTATTTCGTCTTTTATACCACTTAAAACAGTAGCACTTCCCTGATAATTTTCTTTGGCCAACTGCAATGCAAGTCTTGCATTTTCTGTGTTCAATTTTGGTGCATTATTAATTATTTGTAGCACAGGCTTCCCTTTGCTTACCAGATCACCCTCTTCAAGAAGATTATTATCCAGAATACCACCTACAGCCGCATAAGCTTGGTATAAACTGTCTGGCTGAACTGTTACCGAGGAATAAACCGATTCGGTCATCGTTATTGTGGACGGAAGAATTTTTTCAGAATTTGATACACAGGAAATCAGGTGTAATGACAAGATTAAAAGTAAAGCTCTATGCGTCATATGGGTTATCTTATACATTAAAAATACGAAACTTTAGAAAAGCCTTTGCTTTAAGGAAAGGAGGCTACATAATACCCTGAATATTGTTTTTTTAATATGATATTTGTCATCTTTAAGCACTATGGCTAATGTTAGATTAGCGCATTAAAAAAATAACGATGAAAGAAATGGTTATGAAGTTGGGCAAAAGGGTTTCAATTAAGTGCCTCCCTTGTGTTTGCATTGGCATTGTGTATCTCTGGTTTGGGATGCTAAAGTTTTTTCCAGGAGTTAGTCCTGCAGAAACCATTGCTTTGGATACTATTTCTCAAATCACACTTGGTACCCTTGCACCTGAAGTGGCGATCATACTATTGGCAATCTGGGAAACGGCAATCGGCATTTTATTGATACTTGGCTTATTCAATAGAACAGCTTTGAATCTGGCCATAGTACATATGGTTCTTACATTTACCCCATTTTTGTTTTTCCCAGAACTTACCTTCACCACAGCTCCCTTTGGTCTAACATTATTGGGTCAGTACATAGTAAAGAATATAGTTTTTCTTGCTATAATGGTCTTTTTAATATCTAAAGAACGAAAAAAGAATCAAAGATTGTTTAGCTAACAGGAGTAAATCAATCTATTTCATTCATAAGCCTGCAGTCTATTCTTTAGGGCTAATATTTCACCTTGCATACGTTCTATACGTTCCAACAAGTCATGTATAACCTCGATACCTTCGAGATTAATATCAAGGTCTGAATAAAGACGGATTATTTTCTCAGCTTTTGGAAGTTCCTTATTTGAGAGGTACTGTATGTTCTTTTTTTGGATTATTTCAATCAATCCGAATTCATGAAGTTCGAACATGAATTGCGTCGTAATTCCATGACTGATACAAAATTCATTGACCTCAATATAGTTATATTGTTCCATCATTTAGTTGCTTTTAGTGAGGCTAATTCCTTGTAAAGTTCCTTTTCCTTTGCCGATAGATTAGTAGGTGTTTTAACCTTATATGTTATAAATAGATCACCGAATTGGCCTTCTCTTTTATAAATCGGAAATCCTTTTGATTTAAGCTTTACTTTCGTTCCATTTTGGGTTTCAGGTTTCACCTTGAGCTTGGCTTTTCCGTCAAAAGTATTTACCATTATTTCACCGCCCAAAATAGCAGTGTAAAGGTCTAAGTCAATAGTTGCATATAGGTTATCGCCATTGCGTTTAAATGCCGTATTGTTTTCTATTGAGAATGTAATATACAAATCGCCTTTTGGCCCGCCGTTTCGACCAAGACCACCATGTCCCTTTATTTTTATGGTTTGACCATTTTCAATTCCGGCTGGGATGGTTATGCGAATGTTCTTTCCGTTGACCGTAAGTGTTCGCTTATGGGTATTGTAAACATCATTTAATTTCAGTTTTAATTCGGCATTGAAATCCTGCCCACGAAATTTTATTTGCCTACCACCTGAAAAGTCGGTAGTAGATCTTCCCCCAAACATAGATTCAAAAAAGTCTGAAAAGTCTTGTTCACCAAAACCTCCGGAATATTGGGTTTGATAGTCCCGCTGTTGTTGCTGTGCCTTTCTTGCTTTTTCTATTTCATCTGCATGTTGCCAGTCTTTGCCATATTCGTCATATTTTTTTCGATTTTCAGCATTGCCCAATACTTCATTGGCTTCATTTATCTGTTTAAACTTTCGTTCTGCCTCGGAATCATTTGGGTTAACATCAGGATGATATTTTCTCGCAAGTTTACGATAGGCCTTTTTGATATCGCTTTGTGAAGCTCCTTTTTTGACACCTAAAGTGTTATAGTAGTCAATGTATTCCATTATCTACACAATTTTTAAACTGGTTCAGGATGTATTTTTGAAAGATAAAATGTTATGAAAGATAAGTGAGATTTTCGTTCTCCTTATTCGCTTGAATAACATGGTCTGCAAGCGCATACATCTCTTTCTTGACCATTTTAAATTCTTTCAAAAGCGTAGATTTGCGGTTTTCAATACTAGATTGTTCTTTTAATATGGAATCAGGATCAGAAGAAGATGCTCCTTTGATAGTATCAAGTAAACGACTTTGTTGGTCTTTGACCCTTTTTTTAAGACGGTCACAATCATAGCATAAGTCTTGAAAGCGCATTAAGCTCTCACGCATTTCGTCCAAGTTCCCATTTTTTACCATTTCATCAAAATAGCGATTCAAGAGTTGTTGTAAAAAACGCAGGTCCTTTGAATAGATCACCAAATCTGATTTTACTTTCTCGCATTGCAAGTAGTAGGTTTGCCAGTCAGTTGGTTTATTCAAAATATCCGAAGTAGTTAGTGCATTTTCCATGAAAAAATGATTTGACATAAAATTACATTCAACTATCTTTAGAAAATATGATTTTTGTCATAAGACTACAGTTCGTCTTGAATTAACTTACATCTAAATTGCGCGATAATGCCTTATATTCAATTAAGGAAGTTTATAATTTGGTTTTAAATTTATGAGGGTTTTTGCAAAAAACAATGGCATTTTCAAATTGCTTTCTGAAGCGGTTTCAGAAGGGTTATTGGTTGTGAATAGGGAAAGTATAATTGTCGCGACCAATAAAAAGGCAGATAAAATGTTCGGTTACTATCGTGAAGAATTGATTGGCCAACCCTTGAACATGCTTATTCCAGAACCACATAAAAAGGGACATCACAAGAACGTTGATGAATACTTTAAAACCCTGAAGCCTCGAAAAATGGGGATTGAACACAGTTTGTTCGGGGAGCGAAAGAATAAAGAACAGTTTCCGATAGAGATAAGTCTAAATCCTTTTACTATTTATGAAATTGACTATGTTCTGGCTCTTGTATTTGATCAGACCGAAATAAGCAAACGCGACTTTAAGATAAAAGAACTTAATGAGCATCTAGAGAATAAGATCAAAACACGTACCCTAGAGTTGAGGGAGACGGTAGCTATGCTTAAAAAGGAGATAAAAAGGCGGGAAGAGGCAGAAAAGAAGATGAAGTTTACATTACAGCGAGAGCGTGAATTGAATGAACTTAAGACTAAATTCCTTTCCTTGGTATCTCATGAATTCAAAACTCCTCTTAGTGGTATTCTTACTTCTGCCACACTGGTTGGCAAATAT
>JAAETN010000506.1 GCA_024228355.1 Maribacter sp.
ACCGATGTCCTGGAAAACAAAAGACGTTTCAGGTCATTCAACGTCATCGATGATTTTAATCGGGAAGCACTTCATATTGAGGTTGACTTTTCCTTGACCAGCAATCGTATCGTTTGGGTACTGAACCATCTTATCAATAAAAAAGGAAAACCAAGAAAGATTCGAATGGACAATGGACCGGAGTTCATAGCACATCTAACCAACGACTGGAGCCAGATGCACGGGATAGAGTTTAAATACATACAACCGGGCAAACCCACCCAAAATGCTTTTGTGGAAAGGTTCAATGGAAGTTATCGCAGAGGGGTTCTTGACAAATATATTTTTGAGGATATCGACCAGGTACGTGAACAGACCCATATCTGGATGCTCGATTACAATCACCATAGACCTCACGATGCCCTAGGTAGAATACCACCTGTCAAATATGCAGAACTAAATTCTTCCGGGGCTAGCCCCGGAAGAATTAAAAACAATAACTTTAGTGAAGTTTTAGAAAACTAAGCAGTTCTATCTAGGGGAGCTTACACCGGAATTTGTTACAAAGAATAAGTCCACAATCAAACAGGAAAGAATTATTAAAATTGCAAAATTTGGAATTTGATATTTTATTTCCATTTCATTGTCTTTTATCGCACATTTCAATGAAATTGGCAATCTTGACCGTGTCGCAATCAATTTACTCCTTGTTTCAAGGTTAAACTCTCCATTAACAATTTTCCCAATAAATACTGCTTTGTCTTTATAAAATGAACTTGAAAACAAAGAATAAGGAAAAATATAAATCGAAGGATTGTCAAGGCTTAACAACCTTTCAGTCAAAGATTTTTCGAGTTTTAATTTATTTTTCTTTGAATGTATTCTTGTTTTGTAAACAATCATGCATTTGCACAAGCAGATACGATAGTAACTGTTAGTGTAAGTAGAATGATTCTTTTCATTTTAAAGTATTGCTCAAATAAGAAATTTCAACTGTTACAATCTCATCTTTGTTTAGTTTAACCGACCATTCTTCATCATCAAATGAAACTCTCTCTGCTTTTACATCTAAAATATCCAATCTACTTTCTAGCGCAATAGACTGACTAACAGTGCTACTAATTACCATCTTTATCCTCTTATTATTATCGTCCCATGACAATTCATGAATGGTTATTGCTTTTCGTGCTAATATTCCATTTAATTTTCCTTTTGGTAACTTATCCAAGGGTATTCCAGGAAGAATATTTAAAACACCATTGCGTGAGTACACACACATTTCGCTTAATATAGCCGGCATTGAAAAAATTGCGTCAAGGTTGTAAGTCTTATGGTTTGGATTATGAGAAGTTATAAAACTTGAAAACAAGAACGATTCCTTCGCTATTGTATTAAAAGTATTCCATGGAATTGAGGGTTCCTGCAAGCGAGCACCAAAAAATCCCTGGTACATAAAACCATGTGCCGAACGGTCACCCTGCCCCGTTTCCAAACGCTTTTGAATGGCAACTTTTGAGGCATCGTACAGTTCGGGGGTTGCCGGGTTAATGTCTACGCCCGGGTAAACCGCATAAAGATGAGAAAGATGCCGGTGGTTATATTCATCTTTAATATCAGGATGGCTCCACTCAGCAATTGCACCATCATTATTTATTCGGTAAGTCGGTAATTTATCGAGTATGGACTGAAAATCAGCAATTTTATTTTGATTCACATCTAACACCTGGTATGCTTCAATTAAACTTATAAGTGTTTGTCTGATAATGGCAATTTCGGAAGCTGCATTGGGAGCTGTTTTAAACTCCCGAATACCATCCATATTCGATGGTCTGTTTTCGGGAGATACACTTGGATAAACCAAATATTTTCCTCCTTCATCTTCCATTCCTGCCAAGAAATCTTCGTAGAATAATGCTATATTTTCAAGTAAAGGCACTACCCTGTTTTTTAAGAATTCGGTATTATTTGTTATCTCATAATGCTCAATAAAATAGGCTGACAACCATCCGGCAGCACCTGTCCATTCGTGCCAACCAGCAATGGCAAGGCCATGACGCCAGCCGTGAGCAATGGCGCCCATATACCCTCTTGCTCCGTATAATCTTTCAGCATTTCGTTCCCAATACGGATAAAGCGACTCAATCCACGAAAAATAGGCTTCCATCATTTCAGGTAAATTCCCGGTATTTCCCTGCGAAACAGCCAGGTTTAAATTGGTATCGTTGGTGTAATGTCCCCACCAGTTTGGATTCCAGGTATTGCCCCAAATTCCCATAAGTGTTGGCGGCAATTCACCCGATGCAGATATAAATGCATACCTGCCCACTGCAAAAATACATTCCAAAAACTCAGGAGAAGGGCCATTCTTTTTGGCATTTTCAATTAATTCTTCGGTAAAATAGGTTTGATTTTCTTTGTCTGTTAACCTGAAATCTACACGTTCAAATAATTCCCTGTGGGTTTTATCGTGACTTATTAAACTTTTGTCGTAATCCGAAATTACATTGAGTTTCTTACTCAAATCAGTTCTTGATTTTTGAGAATATTTTGGAAGAAAGTCGGTGATGGTTTTCACAATAACTTCATCTGCACCTTCAACCTTTATTTGATTGTTATCGATAGTAACTTTTCCGCCTTTAGTATCAATTTTTGTTAGAATATGGTACCCTTCCACTTCATCGAGCCAATATTTATTGGTATAGTTGGTATGGAAATAAATTCCGTTTTCATCAACTACCACCTCAGGTTTGTTAATCTCTGCAGTATCGTAACCAGGTACTTCATTAAGTGCAATAGAGCAGTTAACTTTTGCAGCGCTCTCATTGCTAATTTTCATTACCAGCGCATCTTCAGTTCTCGACACAAAACAATCTCTACTCCAAATACCTTTGTCGTCTTTCCAGCTCACCGCTATTTTGCCATTGCTTAAATTAAGCGTTCGCGAATAATCTTTTACCTCGCCATTTTCCTCCATATTAATGTTAAGGTAAGCCCCCGGATGTACATAGTTTAATCCGAAACGCGGACTTTGCGTTCCTTTTAATCGTTTAAACTCCTCTCTCGGAAACATTTTGGCATTCTCCTCCCCAAAGGCAGAATACAGGCGCGTACCTGCTGCCCCAAAGTCACCTTCTTTCGCCAATGCTCTTACCTCATCAACAACCTTTGTCATATCGGGCACATCGAAAGCAACATTCTGAGCAGGCACCCAAAGTTTTTCGTGATTTAAAACTATTGATTCATTGTGGGGATTTCCCATAACCATAACTCCCTGCACACCATTTCCGGCTATAAGGCCATCTTGCCAACGTTGTGCAGGTTGCTTGCTTACAAGTAAAACATCATTGGTTTTTGATGCCGAACACGACATCAACGTGCTCAAAAAGATTACAGTCAGAATTCTATAAATCATTGGTCTAAATATTACTTAAATATCTAATTTTGAAAAATTTATACCGAATAAAATTCGGTCATAGTGCAAGAACTATTCAAATCCGGTCAAATTAGTATAACCCCGGTCATAAATACTTAGTATGCCCTTGCCATAGCAGGAAGAATATCCCTGTTTTCTTCGATTTCTCATCTAAGTGAACGTTGCTCTTCCATACATCTTAATCATTTTGATTCATATTTCTAAGTTCTTTAATCAATTTATCCATTTGTTCAATAAGTGCATATTCCTGTGAAGTTGACCCACCTATTCCTATTTAAACTGAGCAGTCTAAAACAAGTCTAAAAAAGGTGTGTGTCATGTTATAAAAATATAAAAATTATACGGTTTTTCTTCTTTTCTTTTTTCTCATGGATTCTCC
>JAAETN010000507.1 GCA_024228355.1 Maribacter sp.
AAAAAACACTGCCTTCAGTATAGGTTTGGATAAATCCGGAAAAGTCACCTGTCAATCCCGAAACTCTACCTGCGCCCGTTGGCATAACAGAAATACCAATAGTGAATTTTTTTTGTTGATCTTCACTATCCGAATCTTTGGCACAACCCATTAGCAGTATTGCCAATATCAAAAATATAGTTCGGCATACATTCATAGCTACTTTTTGATCTATAGAAAGGCGTAACTATAAATTTATCCCACATCCCTGGATTAAAAAATGATTTTTATCATTCCGGATTGAAGCTTGTACGTCAATACTTAGCATTTACTTAATGTGGAATGAGAGGCCATTGTCCAATATCCCGTTTACCAAAAAATCTTGAAGATGGCAGATTTCAATACTCAGGTAATAACCTTGAAGAATGGGAGCTGCTTTCTGGCGATTCCCAATTATGGATGGGTTCAATTTGAACCAATGATTCAATCAATGGTAGTATTCCTTAAATAGATCAAGGGAACAATATTTTCATTACTAACAGAATTTTGCTCCCAGTCATAAGATCCCAGTACCAAATCCTTGTCCCCGTCCTGATCATAATCGAAGCTGTCCATGGTCATCCAACGCCCAATATTCACGTCTTTAACAATTTTGGGCATAAACCAATTATTGCCCAGATTTTCCCTAAACACAAAAAATTCCTTATTGTACTTGGGAAAATAGGAAATGGCAGCAAAATCAAGGTCCCCATCTTGATCAAAATCCTCAGCGATGGCCCTAAAAGCCCCATAGAGCGGAAGGAATAATTCTTCCTTGAACTGGTTTTGTTGATCATTTAGAAAAACACGGATACCGTGATAAGGTTTCGCGATGGGCGTATAATCGCCATTATCACCAGCTGTGTACAAAATGTCCAGATAACCGTCCTGGTTATAATCGAACATTGTAAAATAGGTAGATCCATAAGTCGGAGGAAACCGTAAAACCTTGTCGATTTCAAACTCCCCTTTCCCTTGGTTGTAAAGTATGTAAATGGCTTCATCGCCCTGTCCGAACAAAGCAACCACATCATTTAGGCCATCACCATTCATATCAACAATTTCGGATCTAATGGCTCCAGGCAGATTGATCAGGTTCTTACCCTCATACTTTCCATTCTTCATTTTCCACCAAGAAAGTCTTCCGGTCCATTTACCAAACTCTGAAACAACTAATTCGGTTTCACCATTTCCACTCAAGTCTCCATAGGCTGTATGAACAGGTCTGGTAAGATTATCAATGACCTTATTTACCATTCCATTTTCCGAATATTGGGAGATAAATCCATTTGGGTTGTCGGTCGCGGCAAAAGAAGTGCCCATATGGGTTAGCCAATAGATGTCATCCTGCTTTTTGGCGTGAACAAGATTAATCCCTACACTGTGCTGTTTTTGTAATTTCAGTTTGGAATCATAATGCATAATTATTCCTCCTTGGTTCGCATCTCCCGAAATCAAATGCCCAGGAGAAACAAATCCAGTGAAAGTAGTAGAAGGTCGTGGAAAAGGTAATTCAACTTTCTTTGCCTCGAACAAATTCGTAAAAGCCTCGATCTTCCTTTCGCCAATAGGAAGTTTTTCAGGTGCCAGACCAAGTATATAATCCCGTAGTCTTTGCCATTCTTCTTCACTGAAATTGG
>JAAETN010000508.1 GCA_024228355.1 Maribacter sp.
CATAGAAACCCAATCTTTGTTGATTGAAGCGTTCACAGAAATTGAAAATAATGTAGCTACCATCAATAATCTCAAAATCTGGTTGTTAAAAAACAAACAGACCAATCAGTGGAAAACTACAAAAGCCACCACCGATGCAGTATATGCGCTTTTGCTACAGGGAAGCGATTGGCTTTCGGTTACCGAAACTGTTGGTGTATTGGTTGGCGGCGAAAAGATTGAACCCTCCAAACTTGAGAATGTAAAAGTTGAGGCAGGAACTGGATACTACAAAACTTCATGGAACAGCTTGGAAGTAGAATCCAAAAAAGCGAAGGTACAACTAACCAAAAAAGGAGATGGCATTGCTTGGGGAGCCATGTACTGGCAGTATTTTGAGGATTTGGATAAGATTACATCCGCTGAAACACCTCTACAGCTAAAGAAAAAGTTATTCTTAAGGCAATACAAGGACACCGGCGAAGAAATCTTGGAAATCACGGATAAGATAAAACTGAAGGTTGGTGATTTGGTCCGGGTGCGTATTGAACTTCGAGCAGATCGTCCTATGGAGTATGTACATATGAAAGATATGCGAGCTTCCGGATTAGAACCTATAAACGTTCTATCACAATACAAATGGCAAGATGGTTTGGGCTACTATGAAAGTACAAAGGATGCCAGTACCAATTTCTTTTTCGACTATTTACCAAAAGGTGTTTTTGTATTCGAATACGAATTAAGGGTAAACAATTCCGGGAATTTCAGCAATGGAATAACTACAATCCAAAGCATGTACGCTCCAGAATTCAGTAGCCATAGTGAAGGTGTTCGCGTCAATATCAAATAAAATACATATAAGTCATTGAAAGTAAAACAATTGCATTTCGACAAAGGATTAATAAATTCTTATCTTTAGAATATTAACAATTAATCCAATTTAATATGAATTCAAAAGTATTATTAGTATTAAGAATTGTATTTGGACTTTTTTTAGTAACCTTCGGGTTGAATAAATTTTTTGACTTTATGCCTCCAATGGAAATGGGAGAGGCTGCGGGAAACTATTTTGGAGCTTTGATGAATACCAAAACGATGATGCTTGTTGCCATTGTTGAATTAGCCGCAGGTTTATCGTTATTGCTTAATAAATATGCCGCATTAATGATGCTTATTCTAATGAGTGTATCAGTAAATGCAGTACTTTTCCACGCCACTTTAGAACCTGGTACAATTCCACCTGCACTGGCATTATTAGTTTTGAACATTGTTATGCTATTTGCATACAAAGACAAGTATAAGGATTTACTTAAAGGCTAATTCTTATAGTAAAGCTATTTGAGCGATTTCAATACAAAATTGAAATCGCTTTTTTTATTTTCTCTTCTTAGGAGGATATCTTGACAATACCTTTTCCACAATTTCCTGTAACTTTTTTTCCCGTTCAACAGGAGTCACATTTTCATTCAA
>JAAETN010000509.1 GCA_024228355.1 Maribacter sp.
CAGATGGCCAAATATTGTAGCTACTACCATGGCAAATTTGGGCTTTTCACAACTTTTCGTTCGAGCTGTACTTAGTTTTAAAAAACAAAGTATTTACGAGATTTTCGGAAATTCGAAATACCGAGCGCAATTTTGAGAAAAAGTGCATACTGTTATGCACCAAAATGACCGCGTTCAAATTCTCTATCGATCAGTATAAAAGACACATATTTTCGAGATCGCGTGAAGTAGTAATAGCCAAAAACCGTTATTAAAAATGAAAAATATGCCAGATTTCTCCTATTTCCCTTTGAGCGCAACACACGACATATCATTCGAACCGCCTTTGAATTCTCTATCGATTGATGTATAAGACCCCCTATATTTTTCATCGCGTGAAATAGTAATAGCCAAAATAATATTTTTAAAATCTGCAAAATTGCCGATTTCTGCTTCTAATGCGTTTTCTAAAGACTACGTCCCAAATCTTCGACTGATAATGTACGGCGTATTATACTTGAAGCTACGTACAGAGGTAACTCGATTCCCACGGTTAACACTTGTTTCACATACACTAGAGATGAGGGGTCAACCGTGGGAGGAATCTGTGGGGGTTTTGGTGACGGGGCGATG
>JAAETN010000510.1 GCA_024228355.1 Maribacter sp.
GGTGGTGTACCTCTGAAGGTATTTTTTGGACTTGCTGGAGGATTAGTGAAATTTGCAGCAAGTAGAATAGAAAACCCGGATGCTATTCCTGGTATCTGGGCTATGAATCCTGTTTCATCATTTATTTCAAATTTAAATAAAGAAGGCAATAGTATTAAGGGTGGACCTGTGATATATAATACAATAGGTTCAAACTTTGAGCCATCGGGGGTTTTTAAAGGTGGAATTAAAGACGACATTGCTGATGGTATAGCCGATGCCTTCTTTGGAGATAAAAACGATTTAGTTGTTGATACTGATAATATGATGGTTAATTGGCCAAAAGGTGTTGTGAGCGATGCTGAATCAGATTATCGTTATGCTCCTGGTGAACATGTATACCATTTAAACTATTTTGAACAGGCCGAAACATACAGGAAGTTTCAGGAGTACTTTGGCGTAAATTTGAAAGTAGCCATAGAGGAGTGTATATCTGATAACTTGTTGAAGGAAAACTCTTAACTTTAATGCATAGGAATTAATGACAAAACTTAAATTATGTTGTATTTCCGCTTCTCTTCTCATAGCGACTGTACCATGGTTTTTTACGGAATTCAAGCCAGGTAAAATACTTGGGTTTCCATCATGGGCATTTTATAGTATTTGTGTTACGTTCGTGTACGCAATAGCTACAGCTGTTTTTTTTGAGCGATACTGGTCTTTGTTTGCAGGTGATGAGAAGTAATAAATAGAGTATCTATATAATAAA
>JAAETN010000511.1 GCA_024228355.1 Maribacter sp.
CCGGAGCGATAAAGACCAAAGAGGGAGAGACGCATTACAAGCCCGGAGACTACCTGGTCTACAATAATGAGAATCGAAAGGACGGATACGCCATGGAACCGGCAACCTTCAAATCTCTTTACGAATTAATCGAATAAGATAGTAATTCTATATCTCACTCCTTGTAAAATAATGGATACTATCCATCAGGTGAATCATAAATTATAGGGTTTGTTTCCCCGCCTGAATGACAAGTCGGGCAGGACAAGCGAGCCGCATAATAAGGGCTGTTTGGGAAACAGCCCCTACATTTTATTACTTATGTCGAAAGCATCTTAAGGAATAGATTCCTATTGCGATAAGTATTATTGCTATAACAAAAACAAAAGAGGCGTAAGGGCTATATTCCGCGACTTTATCGTGTATTTTTCGAAGCATCAGGGCCCAACACACTATTGCGAGGCAGGTGCTTGACAATACTATGGTAAGATTCTAACAGATATCCTATCGCACAGCCTACCATTGGTTCGGTCATCCAGAATGGTAACCATACAAAAAAAAAGAGCCCGATTATTCCATATTTTTGAATAGTATCTTGATGGGCTTCTGCCGCAATACTCATGCGTTTCATGAACTTTTTAAGTGGTTCAATTACCAGAATACTTTGCCAACTGAATACAAACAGAGGATAAAAGATAAGGACTAGAATTGTTTCGATTATTGTGTTGGTAATAATTACAAACACATTACCTAACTCAAAAGAGTAGCCAAATGAGATTCCAGCTGCTCTTCCAAAAAGGACATTTGTCGCGCCCATTCCTAAAAACACATGGGCTTTCTCTGGATAGCGAAGATATCCAAATCCCAGCGCTATAATAGACAGCAAGGTCAAGATTAAACCTATCTCAAGAATGTGGCCTTCCGGTGTAGAGAGTAGTTTTTTCCATATGTGTTTATCTTCAGGCGAATTGCCATTTGTCAACTCCTGGTAGTATTTTGCCATAATTTTTTTTATATAGGAATTTTCATTTTAAGTCTTTGTAATCAGTAGTATCCAGTTAGGTTTTTGCGTATATATCAAGTATCACACAAATATCACGATTAGATATAATTCTGTCTGCTTCATACGCACTAAAACATCATTAATTGTAAATCTCGTTAAATAAATCGCAATGTCCATACCAATAATATTTTTTTCGTATACAAAAATTATTACAATACATAAGTTCGGTAACGTTAAAGATTTATAGCCTTAAACAAAAGGAAGGAAAAGATCCTGCCACACGCAATTATTTGCAATTACAAAATATTTGCGTTATGACTTGTGCGCGAAAGGCATTGCGCTGCAAATTATTCGTATTACCTGAATTCTACAAAACCAGCTAATTATTCTTAAACTATGCTTTAACACTATAAAATCTTATTGATTATATACTTATATATCCCGATATAAAACCTTTTAGTTAGCATTGGATTATAGGCATAATTATTGCGCTCTAAGCTTGAATTAAAGAATGGTCAAGTGGCACGGAGTTGTAATGTTCCCCATGAAGGAGTGGCTTGGCGGTTGTGAACAGATCCATTTGGCCAGGCTTTCCCTCATCAATCAACCCCTCTCTAATCAG
>JAAETN010000512.1 GCA_024228355.1 Maribacter sp.
TACGGACTTATGACCCTGTATATGTGTGTGCGAAATAAATATTTGTTCATTGTTCAACATTGTTCTTGCATCGCCATGGACACAGTTCAAATTTCTTCTATCTTGAAAAAAGCAATCGGGCAACCAGGTTATTTAGGTGTGTTTCCAAGTGACAAAATTCCAACGGAAGTCGAGGGACCTTGTGCCATTGTGGTCAATACGGATCCCTCCACGAACCCTGGCAGTCATTGGGTGGCAATTTTCATCACTAAAGACAACATGGCAGAATACTTTGACAGTTATGGACAACCGCCAGATGTCGCTGATATTTCAAGATTCCTGAACAGATTCAAAAGTGGTTACTATAATAAGACGCACATCCAAGGTCCCTTTTCCAGTGTCTGTGGTCATTATTGCATTTACTTCGCGATTCAACGTTGGCGTGATGTACGTATGGAGGACATTGTGAAGAAATTTTCCGATGATCATGAAGAAAACGATGAAATGGTAACACAGTGGGTTAATGATAATTATGATGTGGATACTGAAACTTATGACATTGATTTTCTATTTAGTCAAATCTGTCATGCATTGAGAAATAAACCTTTACCCTTGTAATTTTGACAGTATTTTGTGGTTGAAACACAATTACCTACCAAGGATGAAATGAAAAAAACACAAGAAGAAAAATACAAAAAATTTTAAACTGTGTGCTGCGCACACAGTTTAGGGGTGGGGGGCGCGCGCGCGGCAATTGTGAAGCACAGTAATAACTCGCCGGAAGCCGTTTCAGCAACCAAAATTTGCACATAAGGATGATTTTATCAGCTTTAATAATTTATGCCGTGGCGTAATGGCTAGAGCTGGTGGCTCTGATGCTACAGGTGGCAGGTTCGATCCCCCCGGATGTTAAGCCTAAGCCAATTATTTGAATTTTTACTGTTAAGCATAAGCCCCGGATACCATAACCAATATTGACAATCCTGACGGGACCTATGACAAAACCGTGGACATGTGCGTGAAAAAAATTATCACGCACAGGTAATCAGATACCGTATCACGCCAAAAGATACCATAATTCGCGCCAAAAGATACCGTAGTCCAATCGTGTCGGGACCATAAAACCTATATCAAAAATCCAACAGCCAATGACGTCACAGGAA
>JAAETN010000513.1 GCA_024228355.1 Maribacter sp.
ACAACACTATCGGTAAATCATGACCTTTGGGGTACTTGGATAACTTACATCGGGTATTTTCTGTTGTACGCGGGCCTTCTGGGAATTATGTTCTTTGGTAAGACCCGTTTTCAGGATTTGGCAAAATCATTGAACAAGATCAAGGCAAAGAAAGGAGCATTGACAACGCTTCTTATTTTCGGATTGGCATTGAACGGTTATGCCCAAGAGCATTCTGAAGAGGATGGACATGACCATTCTGGTGCACCAACACAAGAACAGATTGATTCTCTTCTCAATTCCAATATTGTACCAATCGACCATGCAGAAAACTTTGGAAAACTGGTAGTGCAGGACGAGGGAGGACGTATGAAACCTATCAACACCTTTTCTTCGGAATTACTTCGAAAGTTAAGCCTGAGGAACAAGTATAAGAACATGAATTCCGACCAGGTGTTCCTTTCAATGATGATGAATCCTACTATCTGGTATAATGTGGAATTTATCGCTCTTGATAAAAAAGCCCAGAACGATAGTATCCGAAAGATCATCGGAATTCCAGAGGGACAGAAATTCGTAAAGGCCATTGATTTCTTCGACAACAACAGCAAATACAAATTGGAACCTTATTTAAGGGCGGCGACAGCAACCAATAACCCCAATAAGTTTGAGCAAGACTTTAAGGATGCCAATATTCGATTAAGTCTTTTGGACCAAGCTTTGAGCGGACAAATAGTAAAGATATTCCCACTGTTGAATGATGAAAACAACAAATGGATTTCTGCTGTCGAATATCGTGGTGGGCAGTATCAGGTTTCCGATTCACTTTATGCAAATTTCATTAAAAATGCGATACCGTATTACTTAATGTCGTTGAACAAAGCACAAGTGAGCGGTGATTATACCGAGGCCGATAAATTATTGGCGGCCTTTAAAAAAAATCAATCAAACCACGGGAGTGAGGTGCTACCTACTGAGACGAAAGTCAATACAGAGGTCATTTATAATAAGTTGGATATTTTCAACATTCTTTACAAGTGCTATGCCTTAGTGGGAATTTTAATGTTCTTTGTTTTGATTTTCCAGATTTTTAAGGAACGTTCAATTTGGCGAATAGGTACTTATTTCTTCAAAGGAACCATTATTATTTTATTCTTATGGCATACAGCTGGCTTAGTTTTACGCTGGTATATCTCTGGCCACGCTCCATGGAGTGATGCTTACGAAAGTATTCTCTATGTTTCGTGGGCTACCATGGGTATGGGATTGCTCTTAGGTCGTAAAAGTGACATGACCATAGCCGCTTCTGCCTTTGTTACTTCTATGTTGTTATGGATTGCCCACCAAAGTTGGGTTGACCCTTCCATCGCCAATTTGGTACCGGTATTGGATAGTTATTGGCTTATGATCCATGTTGGTGTGATTGTGGGTAGTTATGGTCCCTTGACTGTTGGTATGATATTAGGAGTCGTTTCATTAATATTGATCATACTCACCAATAAAAAGAACAAAAAACGCATGAAGCTCAATCTTAAAGAGCTGACTATTATCAATGAATTGGCTCTGACGGTTGGTTTGGTCATGTTAACCATAGGTAACTTCTTAGGTGGTCAATGGGCTAATGAGAGCTGGGGCCGCTATTGGGGTTGGGATCCAAAAGAAACATGGGCCTTGATTTCCATTATGGTCTACGCCTTTGTAATCCACACACGCTTGGTACCAGGTTTGCGCGGCAGTTGGCTCTTTAATTTTTTAAGTGTGATTGCCTTTGGCAGTATTATGATGACCTATTTTGGGGTAAATTTTTACTTAGTAGGATTGCATAGTTATGCCAGCGGGGCACAGGTAATTACACCTGTGTTTATCTACTATACGGTATTTGGAGTTTTGGTTTTGGGTGCGATCAGTTATTGGAGGTATAAGGTGAACTATAGTAAGTAAAGGTCAACTAGACTAAATTTTCGACTTTCGAAAAATTATTGCATCTTTACAGCATCATGAAGTAAGCGAATTATGTTATTAATAGATGTCATAGGGTTAGTACCCAGGAAGTAAGCGACCTTTAGTTGTACTTCTTGCACATCTTTTTATTCTTCTATTCAGCATAATTCTTAAAAAAATGACATCTCAAAATAAACTCACGTTTAAACAGCTTTTCAATTATTTTATCATTGCAGTAACCGGCAAGGAAACCGAATTTACTTCGGGCAGTATTCGTAAGGCCATATTTATGCTCTCCATTCCAATGATCTTGGAAATGATGATGGAATCTATCTTTGCAATTGTAGATATTGCATATGTTTCGCAGGTTAGTGTAAATGCCGTTGCGACAATCGGGCTTACTGAATCGGTAATCACATTGGTCTATGCGGTTGCAATAGGTCTTAGTATGGCCGCAACTGCGGTCGTAGCCAGAAGAATAGGGGAGAAAGACCTTGAGGGCGCACGGGAATCAGCCGTGCAAGCCATTCTTCTTGGTATTGTTGTTGCGTTAATGGTTGGTGTAATTGGCTTTTTGTATGCCAGGGATATTCTTGCATTGATGGGAGCTGAGCAAGATTTGATCAATGAGGGTTATGGCTATACCCAATTATTGATCGGCGGAAACATTACCATATTATTATTGTTTCTGATCAATGCCATTTTTAGGGGTGCAGGTGACGCTTCAATCGCCATGTGGACCTTGGTACTATCAAATGGACTCAATATTATTCTAGACCCTATTTTCATTTTCGGTTGGGGTCCTGTTCCTGAATTTGGGGTAATGGGCGCTGCAATAGCTACGAATATTGGACGGGGCACTGCAGTACTCTTTCAATTGGGAATTCTATTCTTTGGATGGAGTAAGATAAAACTTGGTATTAAAGACGTGGTCGTAAAGCTATCGGTTATGTTCAATTTGATAAGGGTTTCCTTGGGGGGTATTGCCCAGTTTCTAATAGGTACTTCTAGTTGGGTGTTTCTAATGCGGATGATGTCAGAATTCGGTAGTGAAGTTCTTGCAGGTTATACTATTGCCATTCGTGTTATGCTTTTTACTCTAATGCCTTCATGGGGTATGAGTAATGCCGCAGCAACTTTGGTAGGTCAGAACCTAGGGGCACAACAACCTGAAAGGGCAGAAACTTCTGTATGGAAAACAGGGAGGTATAACGCCTATTTTATGGCTGTAGTTTCTGTAATTTACTTGCTTTTTGCGCATGATATTGTGGGTTGGTTCAATGACAACCCTGTGGTTATTGAAAATGGTGGACTTTGTCTACAGATAATAGCAGCAGGTTATATTTTCTATGCCTATGGCATGGTTGTTACACAAGCATTCAACGGTGCAGGGGATACACAAACCCCGACCAAGATAAACTTTGTTGCTTTTTGGATATTTCAATTACCTTTTGCCTATTTAGCGGCAATTACCTTTAAGATGGGTGCATTGGGTGTATTTCTTGCGATAACTTTAGCTGAGGTTATGCTCGCGATTATCGCCATTATTTGGTTTAAAAAAGGAAACTGGAAGAAAGTCCAGGTTTAGGTTTGCCACTTCGTATTTTCAAAATGACATAAGGCAATAAGTATTGACTGTCAAAAAGAAATTCATAACTTTAACTTTCCATAAAAAAGAAAGCATGAGCATTAAGAAAAAAGGGATAAATACTATTTGCACCCATGAAGGCGAAATACACGACGAACAGTTCAAAGGGGCGGTTTCACCTTTGTATATGAGTACATCATATGCTTTTGATGATGTTGATGTTAAGCGATATCCAAGGTATTTCAATACGCCCAACCAAATGGCCCTATCGCAGAAGATAGCTGCATTGGAACATGCAGAGGCAGCTATGATATTCGGTAGCGGTATGGCTGCTATAAGTACGACACTTTTGGCATTCTTAAAATCGGGAGATCATATTGTTCTTCAGAAAACTTTGTATGGCGGCACTTATAATTTTGTCAATGAGGAATTTTCAAAGTATGGTATTGAATACTCTTTTACAGATGGATTGACACCGAAGGACTTTGAAGCAAAGATCAAGAAGAACACAAAGGTTGTTTTTGTGGAAACTCCTTCTAATCCCTTATTGACGATAACTGATTTAGATGCCATTGCCAAAATTGCCAAAAAATATGGTTTGGTTTCCATGATTGATAACACATTTGCAAGTCCTGTGAATCAGAATCCCATTGATTTTGGTATCGAGGTTGTTATTCATAGTGCCACCAAGTATATGGGCGGACATTCCGATATCTGTGCTGGTGCTGTTGCTTCAACAAAGGAAAATATGAAACGTATTTTTAAGTTGGCAATAAATTTAGGAGGTAGCCTGAGCGATTATACGGTTTGGCTTTTGGAGCGCAGTATAAAAACCATGGGGATTCGCGTAAAGGCCCAGAATGTCAATGCGCAATACTTGGCAGAGTATTTAGAAGCACATTCAGAAATAGACCGGGTTTATTACCCAGGGCTTCCCAATCATCCCGGTCATGAATTGGCGAAAACACAGATGAAAGGTTTTGGGGGAATGATGTCTTTTGAATTGAATGCTAACTATGATGCTTCTGATTTTCAGAAAGCGCTTATTATGATAAAATCGACAATGAGTTTGGCTGGGGTTGAAAGTACCGTACTTTCACCAACCCAAACATCACATGCATTAATTGGACCTGAAGAACGTAAAAATCAAGGAATAGCTGATGGGTTGATTCGTTTTTCCGTGGGTATAGAAGAACCGGAAGATTTAATTTCTGATATAGAACAGGCGTTAAAAAAAGTTAAGAATGCTTCGATAGCAGTGACACATTAAATCGTACATCAAACTAGATATCTGTTTGTAAGGAAATAGGCTTACTAAGGATTCAGGTTAAAACGGAATTAACAATTTGATAATTATAAATGAAGTTAGATATATTGGTTTTCGGATCGCACCCCGATGATGCCGAACTTGGGGCAGGGGCAACAATAGCTAAAGAAGTTGCCAGGGGTAAAAAAGTGGGTATCGTAGATTTGACGCGAGGTGAACTTGGAACAAGGGGATCTGCAGAAATCAGGGATAAAGAAGCGAATGCGGCTGCCGGGATATTAGGAGTTGCGGTACGAGAAAATCTGGAATTTGCTGACGGATTTTTCGTAAATGATAAACACCATCAAAAGGCGATTATTCGAATACTACGAAAATATCAACCAGAGATCGTTTTATGCAATGCTATTGAAGATCGACATATAGACCATGCCAGAGGTAGTAAATTGGTCAGTGATTCCTGTTTTTTAAGTGGTTTGATAAAAATTGACACAAAAATGGAAGGCGACGACCGTTGGCAAGACCCATGGAGACCTAAACAAGTGTATCATTATATTCAATGGAAGAACATTGAACCCGATTTCGTCGTTGATGTTTCTGGGTTTATAAACAAAAAGGAAGAGGCTATTTTGGCGTATTCATCACAATTTCATGATCCTAATAGTAAGGAACCCGATACTCCCATTAGTAGCAAGAATTTTTTGGATAGTGTTAATTATAGAGCAAGGGATTTGGGTCGATTAATAGGGGTAGAGCATGCGGAAGGATTTACCTCGGAACGTGTTCCTGGGATCAAGAAGCTAAACGACCTTATTTAGCCAGCTCTCTGAAATTTGTCAAGAACTTTAGGTACAGTAAAAAAGAAACATGTGCCATTAGGAATTAAGCTTTCAACCCATATTTTCCCATTATTTTTTTCAACCATTTCTTTACAAAGAGAAAGTCCTAGGCCAGTACCTTTTTCATCATTGGTACCATAAGTGGTTATGTTTGCATTTTTTTCGAATAGCTTCTTTTGGGTTTCGGGATTAATACCAACGCCCGTATCGTGTACTGAGATTTCCCAAGTACTGCTTCTCTCTAAAGCATCTATGGTAATCATCCCATTATCGGGAGTGAATTTTATGGCATTGCTCATTAGATTACGTATAACGATGTCAATCTGATCACTATCGGACCATGATAGGACATTCGCGGCCATTTTATTGATGATCTTGATAGATTTTGCTTCGGCAGTTTCGGCTAAAAGATTAATGTTATCATTAACCAGATTATCAAGAGAAACAATTCCTGGTTTGGTTACAGAACCATTCATTTGTGTCTTGCCCCAAGATAACAAGTTGTTCAGCGTGAATGAAATATGGTCAATATCCGAGCTGAGTTTTGGAATAAACTGCAAGAACTCCTTACTTTCTATTTCACCTTGTTTATAGAGTTTCAAAAGACCTTGAAAGGCTGCAATTGGACCTCTAAGATCATGACCAATTATTGAGAACAATTTGTCTTTGGTTTCATTTATATCGCGTAGATCCTTTTCATTTTCAACTAATTTGGCGGTTTTATTATAAAGTTCAATGTTCAATCTTTTTTGAATTTTTTCATTCCTCCTAACGATCAATGTAACAACCAAGAAAATAACAAGAATAAAAAGTGCTGCCCAAATGTATCTTTTTTGGCTTGCTAGTGCCTTTGAATTTTCAGCCATCAAGCTTTCTTTTTGTCTTTCAAACTCCAGCTTAGTGACCAACATGGTAAGATTCTTTTCATTTTTGTTGGTTGATATGGTATCGTGCAGGGTTTGATATATTTCATGGAAGACCAAAGCCGATTCAAAATCTTTCTTTTTCTTGTTTATTTTATAAAGGGTATTGGCACTTTTCTGAGTTTCTTCGTGAAACTTAATTTTTTTGGAAAGCTCATAAGCTCTTAAAGCATAGTCCTCTGATAAACTATCTTTATGCTGTCCCAAATATGCTTCTGCAATACCATTCAATAATGATGTCTCGCCTCTGTCATCTTCAAGGTTCTCATGGATCATCTCACTTTGTTTATAAAAGAATAAGGCCCATTTTTCATCCCCTTCCTTTAAATAAGTTTTTCCTTTTATTTCATAGGCAAAGGC
>JAAETN010000514.1 GCA_024228355.1 Maribacter sp.
AAAAAAATGTCAAAATTTTTATTATATGTAATTTCAGTAACTTATAATTTTCTGGACAAATTACTTTTACTTTGATAGGCTAAAATCACCCCCCGAGCGGATAATAACTTTTCTCACAGGGGGGCCTATGAATTACACTAAATTTGCAAATTGGATCACTCGAAAATTAATCTCATTGGAACGTCTTGCTCCTGTTGCAATCATTTATATCATCTTTATTATGACTTCAAAAAGGAAGCATACTTTAGCGGCAGCAGCCAGATT
Organism: Maribacter sp.; assembly: GCA_024228355.1. Classification (GTDB taxonomy): domain Bacteria; phylum Bacteroidota; class Bacteroidia; order Flavobacteriales; family Flavobacteriaceae; genus Maribacter_A. The sequence goes on from JAAETN010000514.1 coordinate 265, forward strand.
CTCAAATACATCCAAAGCAAGGTTTAACAATCTTTTAAAGAATCACTCAGACATTGCTATTTTTGCATTAAGCGAGTTGTCAAAAAAACAGGCTCAACAATTTTCAAAAACCATGCATGCTCTTGGCCAAAACAGCTTGCCATGGAATATTGCAATCATTATTGACGCCACTTTCCTGAACCGATCAAGCCTGCACACTGAAAATGCTAAAAAATTCAATCATGGCAAAGGTTATGTTATTGGACATCAATGGACCAATATCGTTTTATTGATAAATGATAAAGTGATTCCGCTACCGCCCATTGCCTTTTACACAACCAAGTATTGCCGAACATACGGTATCCAGTACAAAACAGAGAATGAAAGAGTGATTGAATACCTGGCTCAATTACAGCTTGAACAATACATTGGAGCCCATGTACCGCAAAAGGTGGTTTTGCTGGCCGACAGCGGTTACGACGATCATAGAATTGAAAAAACTGTGGCCGGAAAAAAATGGAGTTTCATCATTGCGCTGAAGTCCTCCAGAAGTGTCAAGACTGAAAGCGTATATAACAAAACAAAAAAGTCGGAAGGCTGGAAATCAATAGCGGTAGGCTTCAAAAGAAATCGCAGGGTTAAGTGGCAACCTATTCGTGTACCAAAGAATAGTGGCAAAAAGAAGCGGATGGAGTTCCGCATAAGACAAGTCATAGGCTACCTTCGTAATTTCGGAAAAGCTCAACTGATTTGTTCGGAATTTAGCAAAAAGTCCAAAGGACGCAGAAAATACTTGGCCTGCAATGATATGAAGGCAACCGCCAGGCAGATTATTATTGGCTACCGGCTTCGTTGGAGAATAGAGATTTTTCATAAGGAAGTAAAAATGTTTCTCGGATTTGAAGACGTTTCGGCAAAGTGGTTTG
>JAAETN010000515.1 GCA_024228355.1 Maribacter sp.
ATGTAGCGCCAAAGTATGAAGGGAGCATTTTTGAAAGCCAGGGCAAATTATATTAATAGGTGGTCTGGGGTAACTCGGCACCTTAACAAGTCGCCCAACAAGGACGCACAAAAAGCGTGCGCCTGTTGGCTAAAACGTTAAACGTAAATAACACAGCAAGGATTGTAGGCAATGTTTGGAATATTATATTTGGTGATTATTCCACTAGGAGTATTGTTATATGTGTATGCAGTTAGGACTGCTGTAAAAAACTCAACGCTCAGAGTAAAAAAACGCACATACATACTATTTCTTTGGCTGCCTGCAATATATCCATTTTTACATCTAGTGTCCCCAAACTACTTTCACTTTCTATCAGCTTGTGAACAAGCTGAGGATTACATGCTGATTAAACCAATAAAGACGAGAATATTTCCTGCGCCCATGTTTTCAGAAGGCTATCGAGCAATTCTAGAGCAGCCATATGCTGCCTTTTCATTCGATGGAACGAATTACACTCCAACAACTCAATTTCGATCAGCAAAATGTGAGAATATTTGCGCAAAATATTATTTAAATCATGTTAAAAAGTGCATTGATAATAAGTGCGTTAAGATTGGATTAGATTTTGGTGGTATGCCACTTGAGTTTGAATGGAAATATAGTAGCAGTAATTCTAGAGGGGTATTCAATAGCTTACTTTATACATCAAAGACACAACTAATCCATAAAGAACATGGCGTTATAGCAGAAAGGTATAAACATAGGTTTTATCCATATGGGGATGGGTGGGCATCATTTTTTGGGGCTGCCAGTGGTGAAGCCCCTTCATACAAATGTAGTATTCGCCCAAGATTTAATTTCCAAGAAATCGCCCCTCCACAAAAAGGCGTTTAACAAGGTGCTTCACTCGGATAAATTACTCGCTGCGCTCCTAATCTACCGGTGAGCGCAACGTTAGGGAATAAAATAAATGGATCATAAGGTTGAAATAAGTAAAAAAGCAGTAGATGAATTTGAAGGTAATTATTGGAATCAATTTAATGATTATTTGGCAAATTCTGATATTGATGATTTATCAGGATTACTTAGAAAATGTTATTTGATCTATTGGTATGCAAGTGAAGTTTGTAATGGTGGTCATGGGCAATATTTTGATAATCAATCAAAAACAGACTTTAATGAAGTAGTAGAAGCCTTAAAAAGCTTTAAAGCCATAGAACATTCAAAACTACTAAAAGATGCGATTTCCATCCAACCAGAGATATTTAATTCCCTTACTGATGAGGAAATAGAAAAACTTGGGGAAAAAGAAAATGAATTAGATAGCAGATTTCACGAAACAAAGATTGATTTATTTAAT
>JAAETN010000516.1 GCA_024228355.1 Maribacter sp.
CTAAACTTGCATATAAGCCGTTATCAAAGTTTTTTTGTGCCTTGAGCGCCAAATTCCATATTCTACCCTTATCTGAATTTGTAAATACATAGGCATTGGTTGCACCGCCAAAAGCATTTGTTGCGTAATCACTCGCTTGATATCTAGATCTATTATCCCCTGGCGCGACTAGATTCCCTGATGGATTTCTTAATGCCCAGTTTTGAACATGTGAAGCATTTAGATCTTTAGTGTAAGAAACATCCGCAGTTAATACAAGTCCGTTTTCCAAAGCTTTGTCCAATCCAAAATTGGTACGCCAAACCTGTGGCCATTCAAAATCTGGATCCACCGCTTGGTAGAAGAAGAAATCAACTCCTTGTACCTGGTTGCCAATCCATACAAATGGTAATCTTCCTGTAAAGACCCCGGTACCACCCCTTAATTGTAAAGTATTATCTCCTTTAACATCCCAATTAAAACCTAACCTAGGGGAAACCAGCCAATCATTACTTGGCAATTGTTCAGAGTCAATAGTTGTGTTCTCACCTGTATTGGGATTAAAATATAGGTTATCAGGTTGGTAAGTACCTTTACGTTCTATATTTTCCCTTATTTTATCAACAGTATCAAAATACAATGGTTTATCAAAGCGCAAACCATAAGTTAATTTAAAGTCATCTGTTGCACTCCATTCATCCTGCAAATAAAAAGAGAATTGACCAACATTGGTTTCAGCCAGGGACCATGCACCGGGAATACCATCTTCTACTTGATTATTTGCATTAAAGGTCGCTTGTGCGCTGGCCAATGTTGCAGCATAATTATTTGCATCAAAATCCTCAATAGCAACATTACCGAAGAGGTCAAAACCATAGCTCGTTAAATTGAATGAATTATCAAACTGGAATTTCTCAAAGGAAAAACCTATGGTATATGTATGGTTCCCTTTAAATACATTCATGTTGTTAGTAAGTTGGAATACTTTCTGATCCAATCGGTTATGTACGGAGAAAGGTTCATGGCCGGCAATTATATAATTAGTACCGTCCTTTGTAATGTTTATTGAAGGAGCAGGAGTAGATAATGGATTTCTATAATCGTCAAAATGCGTATATCCTATCTGCAATTTATTGGTCACTTCATCAGACAAAGTAGAATTCAATTCCACTTGAATTGAATTTAGGTTATTGTTGATCTCATATCCAGAATTTTGAAACTGTAAAGTAGTAAAGTTTGGTCCCCTTGAAGTTATAGCTGTCGGGTGTGCTGGCTTTTCTTTAGAAGCATTCAAGAAATTGTAAATAATGGCCAATCTATTCTTACTATTGATGTTCCAATCCAATTTAAAAATACCTTTGGTGGATTCAGCTCCAAAAGTAAAACCCTCATAAGCTCCTGTATCGTATCCGATTGAGGCCAATCCAGCTTGTACAGCCATTAAATCGCTCTCGAGAACCCTTGATTCATTAATCGCTCCTGAGCCCGTATTGGGAATCCAACCATTGGAACCCAAATCATCCCGTTCATCTTTCTCAAAGTTTGCAAAGAAGAATAATTTATCTTTTATGATTGGTCCCCCTATACTAACACCATACTGATTTTGCTTAAGATCTGGTTTAACAACATCCTCGCCCCTGAGCTTGCCACCTGTTAAACTTTCATTTCTAAAATAGCCATAAACAGTTCCATGAAATTCATTGGTACCACTCTTAGTTACTGCATTTACAGAAGCTCCTGTAAATCCGGATTGAGTAACATCGTAAGGGGCTGTAGAAACTTGTATCTGATCAATGGCATCCAAGGAAATGGGTTGCGCATCTGTCTGGCCACCTGGAGTTGGAGCATCCAAACCGAATGGATTGTTAAAAATGGCACCATCCAAAGAAAAGTTATTGTACTGATCATTGCGGCCACCAAATGAATTGCCACTTGCCGTTGGTTCTAAACGTGTGAAATCCTGAGCAGAACGCGAAATCGTTGGTAATTTTGTCAGTTCTCTTCTCCCTACGCTCGTTTCGGCACCGGTTCTATCATTTCCAAAAGTACCGCCTTGGTCAGATACTACCACAACTTCGTCCAAAGCTTGGCTATCAGTAACCATTAGGGCTTCAACATTGAATGTTTTACCAAGGGTCAAATAAACATCAGTTTGCTCTTGGGTCTTAAATCCTATATATGAAATAGATACGTTATATGGCCCGCCAACTCTAAGGTTCAAAAGATTGAATCTTCCATCCTCGTTGGTTATGGCCCCATATACTGTTCCCGTAGGGGTATGTATCGCAACAATATTCGCACCTAATAATGGTGAACTTTGATCATCGGTTACCTTTCCTCTAATATTGGAAGTTGTAACCTGTGCCAATGCTGAAACTGTAGCAAATAAAAGCACAATGCTTAGTTGAAGTTTTCTGTACATGTATTTGGTATTGAGTTAATCGCTCAAAATTAGACATAAAAAAGAGCTATGCAAGCATAGCTCTTCAAAGTTATCAGCCTTTTCAGTTTACTTTTCAGCAACAACTTCAAATGGGAAGTCCACGACGACATCTCTATGTAATCTGATCTGTGCGCTTGCGCTACCAGTTCTTTTAACTGTACCCCCAAGAATACTGATGAATTTTTTATCAATCTCATGACCTTCTTTTTCAATTGCAGCAGCTAGATCAATAGAAGTCACCGATCCAAAAAGTTTATCGCCGGCACCTGCTTTAGCTTTAATTTTTAGCTCAAGAGCTTTCAAGGCCTCAGCAGTCTTATTTGCTTCATCTACTATTTCCTTATCTTTATGGGCTCTTTGTCTCAAGTTTTCTGCCAACACCTTTTTTGCAGAAGGAGTAGCCAATGTGGCTAATCCTTGAGGGATTAGAAAATTTCTACCGTAACCGTTCTTAACACTTACCAAATCGTCTTTAAAACCTAAGTTCTGTACGTCTTCTTTTAATATAAGTTCCATGGTTCGTTTCTTTTATTTTAATAAATCACCAACATACGGCATAAGTGCCAAATGACGAGCTCTTTTTACTGCCTGAGCTACTTTTCTTTGATATTTCAAAGAAGTACCTGTTAATCTCCTTGGAAGAAGTTTGCCTTGCTCATTAACCAATTTCATTAAGAAATCAGCATCTTTATAATCGATATATTTGATACCCGACTTCTTGAAGCGACAATACTTCTTTTTAGTGTTGGTTTCAATATTCAAAGGGGTCAAATACCTGATTTCCCCATCTTTTTTACCTTTTGCCTGTTGTTCTATAGATGCCATAATTCTTACGCTTTAGCTTTTAATCTTGTTCTTCTTTTCTCAGCCCATTCAATGGCATGTTTATCTAATTTCACAGTTAAAAAGCGCATAACACGCTCTTCTCTTCTGAATTCTTGCTCATAAGGATTAACAAGCTCACCTGGAGCAGTGAATTCAAACAAATGGTAAAAACCACTTTTCTTGTTTTGGATTGCATAGGCCAATTTCTTTAGCCCCCAATTTTCTTTTGACACCATTTTGGCGCCATTCTTAATTAAGAAATTTTCAAATTTCTTAACTGTTTCCTCTATCTGAACATCTGATAGAACGGGATTTAAAATGAAAACAGTTTCGTAATTGTTCATAAATATTTTGTTTTTAAGGAGCGCAAAAATAAGAATATTTACCAGTAATCACAAGAAATCCAATAATTCTTCGTTATAGACTAGAATAATCATAAAAAATGAACTTAACCAAATCTTAAACTTATATCATTGCAAAATACACAGGATTTAATACAATGTTTACAACTTTTATTGCAGTTCAGCGTGTTTTTTCGGTAATTTGTCGATGATTTAACCCCACAAATCAACCCATTTATGAAATTAAGAAGTATTATTGTAGACGATTCATCGATGCAACGTATGGCAGTTGCCAAATTGGTGAACAACCATCCAAACTTAGCGATGGTAGCAGAATACAGCAACGCAATCGAGGCAAAGAATGGTATTAAGAACCATGAAATCGATTTAATCTTTTTAGACGTTGAAATGCCCATTATCAGTGGATTTGACCTACTCGAATCCCTTGAAAACAGCCCACAGGTGATATTAATTACCGGAAAACCGGATTATGCGCTCAAAGCCTTTGACTACGACGTAACAGACTATTTACACAAGCCGATTACCATGGCTCGTTTTGATGCTTCTGTTAAAAGAGCCGTAGCCAAGTATGAGCAAATGAATAGGGTTCACGAAGATGAGGAACATATTTTCGTAAAAAGTAACCTTAAGAAAAGAAAAGTTATCCTCAATGATATTAAGTGGATAGAAGCTCTTGGTGACTATATAAAATTGGTGACCGATGAGGCTAATATTGTAATTTTATCAACAATGAAATCTTTCGAAAAGCAGTTGCCAGCGGAAAAATTTCTAAGAATTCACAAATCCTACATTGTGAACCTTGAAAAAGTTGAAAAATTCAATAGTAAGAATGTTGAAGTAAGCGGAAGGTCTATACCTTTAAGTAGAAATAAAAAGACCGAATTGGCAGAAGCGCTAAGCAATGTCTAATTTTGTCGATATGGGGTAAATTTTACTATATGTGATCTACATTGTAGATTACCCGCACGCTTTTGAACTGGGAAATAGCATTAAAAGAACTTTCGATTCTTTTAATGCTATTTTTTGTTTTACCAAGTGATTGACCCAAAGGAATCTTAACCAACACATTCTTAATGTATTGATTTCGAATTCTGGCTACTGGAGGGTATTCAGGGCCTAAAATTCCAATTCTAAAAACGTTTCTCAAAGATTTCGAAAACCAGTCGGCCGCTTCATTCAAAGTATTGTAGTTCTTGTGCTTGAAGGTGATTTTTATTATTCGGTTTATCGGCGGATAAAAAAACTGCTCTCTTTCATACAACTGTTCTTTGAACATGCCCATATAATCATTGGTTGAAACTTGTTTCAAAATCTGATGGTAAGGGTTGTAGCTCTGTATTAAAACCTTACCGCGCTTTTGGGTACGACCTGCCCTTCCGGCTACTTGTGTCAATAATTGAAAACTGCGTTCATGGGCACGATAGTCCGGAAAATTCAATAAAGAATCGGCGTTCATTATGCCTACAAGGTTTACATTCCTAAAATCCAAGCCTTTGGTCAGCATTTGTGTGCCAACAAGAACGTCTAGCTCATGCTGCTCAAAAGATGTGATAATCTTTTCATATGCATATTTACCTCGAGTAGTATCCAAATCCATACGGCCTACATTTGCCTGAGGGAACAATGCTATTAATTCTTGTTCCACTTGTTCAGTGCCAAAGCCCTTAGTATCCAGTGTTTGACTGCCACAGGCCTCACAACTTTCCGGCAATGCAATGTGATGTCCGCAATAATGACAACGCAATTGTTTTTTAAACTTGTGGTACGTTAAGCTCACATCACAATTAGGGCATTGGGGCGAATGGCCGCAAGTGGTACATTCTACAATCGGTGCAAAACCCCTTCGGTTTTGAAAAAGAATAACCTGCTCCCCATTTTCCAGGGTTTCAGCAATTTCTTCCAATAACCTTTCGGAGAAATGGCCCTTCATTCGTCTTTTTCGTGTCTGCTCCTTTAAATCAACTAACTCAATTTCGGGCATTAGAACATTGCCAAAACGTCTGTCAATATTGGCGTAACCATACTTTCCAGATTGAGAATTATGGTAACTTTCAATACTTGGCGTGGCGGAACCCAATAGTATGTTGCATTGATGTAATTTGGATAATACTATAGCCGCATCCCTGGCATGATATCTAGGTGCGGGGTCAAATTGCTTAAAAGAGCCCTCATGCTCTTCATCAACGATAATCAATCCTAGTTTGGAATAGGGTAGAAACAATGCCGAGCGTGCACCAATTACGATTTGCGCCTTGGGTTTTCTGTTCAAAACATTATTCCACACCTCTACCCTTTCATGAACACTGTATTTGGAATGATAAACAGATATCTTTTCTCCAAAATAATCCTGTAACCTTGAAATTAATTGGGTGGTCAAGGCAATTTCCGGTAATAAATACAAAGCCTGTTTTCCAGAATTGGTACACTCCTCAATGAGTTTTACATATACTTCTGTTTTTCCTGAGGACGTAACTCCGTGTAGCAACGTAACCTTCTTATTTTCAAAACCTTGATATATATCATCTAAAGCTTTTTGTTGATGCTTGTTAAGCTCCTTTGATTCAAAATACTCCTTGGTACCTTCATAGCTGACTCTATCTGTCTGAATTCGATATTCCTCTAATATACCTTTATCTATCAAAGCCTTGATTACAGCTTTGGAGCTACCGCTCACATTTACCAAATCAGAGATCTTTATGGGTTTCCTATCGCTGGCCTGCAATTGAAATAAAGAAAGCACAACTTGGCTTTGTTTTGGAGCCCTAGTCAACGATTCAAGTAACTCTTCCAATCTCTTTTCTGATTTATAAGTATTCCCAAGTTTTACATATCGAACTAACTTGGGCTTGTATCGCTCATAGATTTCATCCTTTAGGAGGATGACTTTCTTCTCCAATAATCGATTTAATATCGGGAGTACATTTTTCCTATCAACTATGGCGCTTACTTCATGTACTTTAAGCATTGATTGATGTTGAAGCGCCTCGAAAACCAAAAATTCATTATCGTTCAAGTCATTTTCAGTTGCCCCTCCCTTTTCATTCCTTAAGATCAATGTTTCGCTTTCCAATAAGAAAGCGCTGGGCAAAGCACTCCTGAAAACTTCACCAACTGAGCACATATAATAATCGGCAATCCACCGCCAATGTTGTAATTGCAATTGAATAACTATGGGATGTTCGTCGAGTATTTTATGGATTTCCTTAGCTTCGTATACCTCAGGTGGGGTTGAATGTATTTCGTAAACTAAAGCAGTATAAATTTTTGATTTTCCAAAGGGTACGGCCACCCGCATTCCAGGGTGTAAATTTTCAAATTCAGTTTCAGAAATACGGTAAGTGAATAGTTTTTCGAGAGGTATAGGTAGTATTACATTGATGAATTGTTGCATACATTCATTGCCTTCTAGCCTTCAACACGCAGCCACGTTTGCGTTCTATAAATAAATGCCAAATACCCGCGGACCTTAAGTTCATTGGAATTATTGGGATTCAACCAAATTTTACATCGAAAGGTCATTGCTTGTTCAGGGTCGAACAAGGTTTTACCTTTCCATTTACCGTCATCATGTTCTTTTGCTGCGTCGATAATCGTCATACCCACAATGGGTTTACCCCTTCGTTCGTCATCACATTTATTACATAATGCTTCTTCCCTTCCCTCTTCCAAAATCTCAACGACATGGCCGTACATTAAGCCATCTTTCTTGTATATATCTATAATGGCTTTGGGCTTACCTGTTCGGTCATCAATGGTTTTCCATTTGCCAAATATACTTTGTGATTGCGCTGTAAATGAGAACAATACAAGTATTCCAAATAATAATACCCTACTCCATTTTGTCATCCTTGTTTATGTTTTTCCGTAACGAATTAAGCGAAGCATTCAATTCGAACCCTAGCAGCAATATATTGGAATTTAACCAAATGAACACCATCAAAATCAATAATCCCCCTAAAGCCCCATATAATTCGTTGTATCGTGCAAACTTTTCAACATATACACCAAACAGATAGGAAGTCAATAAAAATAATGCTGTGGTCATTAATGCCCCAACCGAAAAGAATTTAGCCTGTTTGCCTTCAGCAGTTCCAAAATAGTATAAAATAGCCGTGGTAAGGTATGAGAGAACGACAAAAAAGAGGATTTTACCAACCTGTGCTCCTACAATATCATTTTCGGTAAGATCATAACCTCTGGTCTTTGCTGCCCATTCACTTAAATAATCTACTATATAGAATTCAAAATACACATAAGCAGCTGCACCAATTATAAGTAATATTGACAGGATCAGCCCCACCATTAAAGCATATACGTATTGTCGTAAAAAATTACGGGTAAGATCAATGTGATACGAATTCTCAAAACCACCGAATATGGCATTTACCCCGTTGGCCATCAGAAAAATCGAAATGAAAAATGCAGAAGATAAAATCCCACCACTTTTTTGATCTTTTATCTGTTGATAAATTTCACCGAAAAATTCACTGGTTGCCGTAGGTAGAAATGATTCCAAGAACAATAAAAATTGGGCATCGAAATTCTCATTGCCCACACTTGCATAAGGAATTAGGAATGGCACTAGAGTTACTAAAAATATCAATAATGGAAATAAGGCCATAAATAAACTGAAGGCAATAGAACTGGCCCTTGCCGACAATGCACCTTGAACAATGCCGAGAATGTACATTTCCATAAGGTCGTACAATGAAAGGCCTTCGAATGCTGGTAATTTTACCTTTTTTAGAAAGGCTACCAACCAATTTAAAATGGGAATCTTATCAAGTTTAGCCTCTATCTCTGCTGACATTTAAACTGCTTTTAAGCTAAGATCCATATTATAAACCGAATGGGTTAGAGCGCCCGAAGAGATATAATCTACACCACATTCGGCATATTTTCTAATTGTCTTTTCATTAATACCGCCAGAGGATTCGGTTAAGCACTTATCACCAATCATAGCTACTGCCTTGCGGGTATCCTCATAATTGAAATTATCAATTAGAATACGATAAACTCCTTCAGATAGAAGAATTTCTTCGATCTCTTTTAAATTCCTTGCCTCGACAATAATTTTTAAATCTCTTTTGGTTTCTTTCAAATACTGTTGGGTCTTTAAAATAGCTTTTGTGATTCCTCCTGCGAAATCAATGTGGTTATCTTTGAGCATAATCATATCATACAGGGCGAATCTATGATTTTCACCACCTCCAATCTTAACAGCCCATTTTTCCAAAGCCCTAATACCAGGGGTTGTTTTTCTGGTATCGAGAATCTTCGTTTTCGTGCCGTCCAATAATTTGACGAAAGAATTGGTCTTAGTAGCAATGGCACTCATACGTTGAAGCGCATTCAAAACCAAACGTTCAGCTTTAAGAATGCTCTGTGAGTTACCAGTAACATAAAAAACGATATCTCCATATTTTACTTCTGAACCATCTTTAACCAAGGTTTCAACTTGCATTTTGTCATCGACGAAGGCAAATACTTGTTTAGCAAATTCAATTCCTGCTATAATACCTTCATCCTTCACTAAAAGCTTGGCATTCCCCACTGCTGTTGTTGGAATACATGCAAGAGAACTATGGTCGCCATCACCAACATCCTCTCGAATGGCATTGGCAATAATCAAATCTATTTCTTGTTGAAATTGTACCTCTGAAATCATCAATAAAATTGGTTTGCGCTAAATTACTAAAAACAAAACCCAATAATGACATCCAATAACTTGA
>JAAETN010000517.1 GCA_024228355.1 Maribacter sp.
GTTTAATGACTGCATAATTGCAACATCAATTATGCTACTTAACTGATCTTTTCCGGCTCCTAATTGTCCAATCAGGCTTTGTTTCTTTTTTCTCCCTCTCTTTTTAGGCTGTTCTGGAAGTTGTTCATTAATAATCAGAAACTCTGATAATCTGGCTATCCATTGTGATAGTAGTTGTTGCCTATGCACCAGTATTAATGTATTTACTTTGCGCACAGCGATCAAATTTGCTCCCACAACTGTCTTCCCAAATGCTGTGGTCGCAGACAATACTCCATCATTATATTGTTTTAATTCATTTACCGCATTGTACTGCTCGTCTCTAAGCGTTCCATTAAATTCAACATCTATGGTTTTGCCTTTATTTGTTTCATCAATCCAATTAACACCTACATTATGTTCACCTAGAATATTGCGAATATCACCCTCACACCCTCGTGGTAAACATAAGTAATTTTCCAAATCATCAGAACACGAAATTACTCTTGGTTTATTGTAAGTAGGCATTCTCATCGCTTGAGATTTATAAAAGTCTGGATTTCTAAAAGCCGCTAATCGTTTTAAAATATTTAACGCCTTGGGGGAAAATCCAGTCTTACAGATATAGTGCATACCTGATTTAACTATTTCAACCTTATCTGGAAAATCTTCTTTTAACAGTTTAATTGGAGTTGTTACCCATGGCTTATCAACATCAATATCTTCTTTTCTTAATGTGCCCAATTCATTACGTACACAATGTCTGGCAATTAAAGAGGCCAAGTTTGCCTCGGAAAGCCTTTGGATACCAGCCAAAAATTCCCATTGATCAGGATATGGTTCAAAATTTTCATCAATAAAAACACTATTTCCTTTTTGCCTCGCTACCCTTTGAAGAGGTAATGCTATTAAATTTCCAAAACCACCTTTTGGCATAGTATCTTGATTAGGAAAAAATCTATCATAGGACCTAAAAGTGATTTCATATCTCCTACTCATGGAATATGTCAGAAGAGATGTCCCGAATTTTCTGGCATGTGCTGCCAATACTCTATCATCAAAGAAAAACCAGACATGTGCTCCATTACCTGATCTTGATCGTTCAACAGCAACAGGGATTTCAAATTCTTTACAGACATCTCTTATAGCAGAAACGTCCTTTACCCATCCTTCATCATCAAAATCAATTACCAAAAAATGACAAGTTTCATCAGGCAACATGGGGTAAATACCAATAACAGATTTACCTCTA
>JAAETN010000518.1 GCA_024228355.1 Maribacter sp.
AGGGTATGAAACAAAAATGCAAGTATTATAAACTTTGTGATTTTACTTAGATTCATCCTGTTTCGTTTTACATTTTATTCATTCCAACAATATTGGACATGATCATGCAATGGCTTTGTTTATCTGTGTAACTCTAATATAGTAATACAATACCCCTTGCTCTGAATTATAGTCATTATCCAAATACGATAGCGTAAGTTCTTCTTTGTAGCCTTTAACATCAAATGTTTTAATAACTATACTATTTCTCAATATCCCTACTTTCTCCAGGGCATATTGCCCTTTGGTTATTATCTCTAATTCAGGTTTACTGCTTCTTGTAGTTGTGGAGCCCATGGTAACTTTATTAATTGTAAAGTCAATGAATATCTTATCCCCGGTAGTTGCAAAAGTTCGCCTATTACGAAGGCATATTTTTAATCATCCTTTACTATGTAAAGCAACTGCTGGAACCTTGATGACTACTCTCCAACGACCCTACCCACTAAGGCCTTTACCGGATCAAAATGTTTGACAACGATTACGGTATTGTCCAACTCCTTTGCAATTTCCAGTGGAATGACACCAAATAATGAGCTTGGATATACACGGCTTTTCCCTGTTGCTCCGACCATAACGGCATCATAGTTATGACCTTCTTTAATAATACCTTTTGCAATCGATTCATTTTGTATGATAAGCTCATTCACGTTTTCTATATGGGGAAGGTCCGGATTGCTATTTACTTCCAAAATACGTTTTTTGGCCTGTTCAAGGTGTTCACCGATAATGACCTCATTTGTATCCAGTATATCCTCGTTTGCCACCTGACAGATAGTTATGGAACCATCAAATTTGCGAGCCAAGGCCGAGGCATATTGCTCGGCACATTGTGCGTGCTCTCCACCGGCGGTGGGGAGCAAAATTTTTCTGGGCAACTTGTCCCCTAAAATCTTCACAAACATAATGTCGGCCCTTGCGTAGGCGATAACAGCTTCCATTGTCTGGCCTAATATCCTCTCACTTCGGGTCGAGTAACCCTTCCACCCCAATACAATAAGATCGCAATGACGTTCTCTGGTAGTCTCCAAAATAGCCCTTGCTATATTATGCCCGACCCTTATCAGTGCATGCGTAGGTATGTCTTGGGACTCCGGTATTTTTCTCATTATTTTAAGCCATGCCTCCTCTTTTTCAACTTCGTCTTCAGAATATGCAGTTGTAGGCAACTGTTCCGGTATTCTTATTACCCGTAACAATAAAATTTCACCATTTTTGGCTTTTGCAATAGCTGCCGCCATGCGAATAAGGTTTTCAGCGGTATCCGGATTGGCCAAAGGCACCAGCACCCTAAATCTGCCCTTGGTTCTTGTACCACGTCCAAGGCTATGGGCAATGTGCGATGTTCTTCCCGGAATGGCCGCTACTTCTGTCCGGGTACCTTTCCAGGCTACAAAGGCAAACACTCCCAGAATGAGGGCACCAAAAGCTAATATCAACGGTACGGGATGTTGAAAAATTTGAACAATGAGATATAAGTTGGCCAGGATACCTAAAATGGGTAATAACGGCACTAACGGTACCTTAAAGGGGCGCTCAATGTCAGGATATTTTCTTCTGTGAACAATCAGGGCGGCGTTAACTAGTATCAAGGCCAGCAATAATACGGTATTGGCAAAATAAGAAAGATCTTCGAGCGGGAGTATGAGGGTAAATATCATGATAATACCCCCAATTGAAAGTACTGCCATAATCGGAGTCCTGGTCCTTGAATTGATAAGCCCAATCTCCTTGGGCATATGTTGAAGCTGACTCATGGACAGTATAACTCTCGAACCTGCCATTATCGATGCGTTTGATGCCGAAATCATAGAAAAGATAGCACCGGCAATAATGACATATCCACCTACATAGCCCAAAAAATTCTGGGCAGCCTCGCCCATCGAAGCTTCGGTATATTCATCAAGACCTGCGAATAAAACCACTATGACCACTAAGGTATATAGAACGGTCACCACAATCATGGATATGAATATGGCACGGGGAATATTTTTTACTGGATTTTTTACCTCCCCAGCTGAAGCGGCGATAGCCGAAAATCCGAAAAAAGTAATGAATACTAAAGCGGCCGTACTACCTATTTTAACGAAATCCGTACTCATACGATCTAGCAGCCCCTGCATGTCAACAAAAGCCAGGCCGCCAAAAATGAACCAGATCAATAAAATCACTTTGGCTACCGTGACTATAATCTGAAACTTACCGCTTTCTTTGGTCCCCTTTACGTTAAGTAGTGTCAGCCCAACCAATAGTATAAGACCTGAAATTGACTCCAATGGGCTATGCCAAATAAACTCATTGAAATAGCTCGACAGGCTAGCTATGTAAAAAGCACAACTAGAGGCATAACCCAACATTAACGCCCAGCCCACAAAAAAAGCGAGGGGGGGAGCAAAAGTTTTCCGAGCATAAAGATACCCTTCCCCGGTTCTAGGATAAATAGTTACGAACTCACAATATGTCAATGCGGTGAAAAGAGCCACTATAGCGGCAAGAAAAAAAGAAATAATAGCCGATGAGCCTACATTTCGGATAGCCAGACCGGATAGAGTGAAAATTCCCGCGGCTATCATAGTCCCTATGCCAATAGCAAGGGCAGAGGTGAGGCCTAAATCCCGGCTTAATTCCGTTTCTACCCGCTTTTCCCCGAGTTGATTTTGCATTCGTGTTTCTATTTAATAAGAACTAAGATAAAAAGTTTCTGGATTATAACTTAAAAAACAAGCTATTCCGCAAAAATGCCCATATCTGATAGTATGAGAATCCTTTCTTGCGTTGTTTGGTAAATAATAGGTGCAACCTTTGCTATGCATTTAATAAGAATCGTCAATTAAAAGACATAATTCAAGATATTCCTTTACCGGTCCAATGGTAATGTAAATGAAATAATATTCAAAAGAGCCTCAAAAATTAATCCCACCTCCCGTTCTGCAAATGTAAAATCTTACTACGAATTGAAACTACAAAACACAACGACCTCATGAAGACATAAAAATGGCTGGGGTTGGCTCCTTTTAGTCGCCTGACCCAGCAATCCCAAGGTCAAAAAGTTAAAATCAGTCTTTTTACAATACGTACCGAATAGTACAGCGGATTGTACTTGTATTTTAAGTGAACTTATTTGTTGTTAAACATCCTTAAAATCTATTCATCCCCCAAGGAAACTATTGTTTTTATGAACCTTGGTTTAGCTAATCTTCCTTATTATCCAAAAAGATCATATGCTTCCCGATTTTGTAAAAAAAATATATAACCCTGTCCTCTTTCAATAATTGATCCGTATATTCTTTGACTTCTTCACTTGTTAGTTGAGGGGACTTCGGATTTTTCACGAATATTTTCCGTTGAATGTCCGCCCGGTTTATTCAGAGTATTATATACTCTATTAATAATCAGATCAATATAATTGCAAGTGGCACTTCGAAATCAGGATTGATATTTTTTTCGATAAGACTTATACATTTCTCCAGCCCATAAAACCGAAGAGGAAAGGAGAAATAATACCATAAAATCAACTAGCTGAAGCGATTGAAAATGAAAAATAGACGTAAGAAAAGGAACTTCAGTAACAAATATTAGCAATAAAATAGAAATGCCTACAGCAAGATTAATATACCTATTTGAAAATAAGCCAATTGCAAATATTGATTTGTTGATAGATCTCAGGTTAAACACATTAAACAATTGCGTAAATGCCATAACGATGAACAAACCTGTTCGGGCCTTTTCCACATTATCATCCATGTAATAGAAAAAGGTTGCTAATGAAAGTCCGACCATCAATAAAACATTGATGAACAAAAATGGCAATACGTCCCTGTTCAAAATATTCTCATTTTTCAGCATTGGTTTAGTTTTCATAATCTCTCCATGTCCACGTTCAGTGGCCAATGCAATATCGGTGACTCCATCGGTTACCAGATTAAGCCAAAGAATTTGAGTTGCCGTTAAAGGAAGCGGCAAACCTAATATAATAGAAACAAGAAGTGTAAGACTCTCAGCGATATTAGTCGTTACCAGAAAAAAACTTGTTTGTCTAGAATTGGCAAACACAATCCTACCTTGTTCCACGGCGTTTACAACAGTGGCAAAATTATCATCGGCGAGTATGAGATCTGAACTATCCCGGGCAACATCCGTTCCCATAATCCCCATAGAGATTCCTACATCTGCTTTTTTTAAGGCAGGCGCATCATTAACTCCATCGCCTGTCATTGCGATGAGGTGCCCCATAGCTTGTAACCGTTCTGCAATTTTTAGTTTCATTGTTGGCGTAAGGCGGGCAAAAACGGAAATATTCCTGATAGCATCGTCAAATTCATTTTCATCCAATTGAAGCAATTGCTGTTCGGTCAGTGCCATGACTCCGCTTTGATTTTTATCTTTAATGATACTGCTTTCTTTTGAAATTGCCACCGCCGTATTTACATGATCGCCCGTTACCATGATAACACGAATTCCCGCTTGATTGCATTTTTCAACGGCCTCTTTTGAATCTGTTCTCGGGGGATCGATCATTCCCACCATCCCTACAAAGACCAAGTTGTCAATAGCTTTTACGTCAATTTTTTCGCCACCCTGTTTCTTATAAGCTATTGCAATTACACGCATGGCCTGATTTGTCCATTCAGATATTTTACCTTGGATTTCAATTTTTTGTTTTTTGGTCAATTTTAATTCCCCATGGGGAGTTAACACAGATGACGAGATTTTTAATAATTTTTCGGGAGCACCCGTTACATGAAGTTCCTGATGATTTTTTTCTTTTAACAAAGTAGCTCTTAACTTTGTATTCGAATCAAAAGGGAGGTCATCTATCTTTTGTTTTTGAAAATCTTTAGCTTGTATGCCTCCTTTTCTTGCCAATACGGATAATGCTCCTTCAGTAGGGTCGCCAATCAACTCATAGATGTTAGCTTCTTTATCATGACGGAGTTCTGAATTATTGGAAATGGCAGCTATTTTCAATAGTTTTTGTAGTACACTATTTTGCTTTGAGTCAATAATAGTATTTTCTTTCATGAAATTGCCTACAGGAAACCATCCTTCACCAGTAACAGTATAATCAGTTTCTCCCGGAAGAAATACTTTTCTACTAGTCAGTGAATTTTGTGTAAGGGTTCCTGTTTTGTCCGTTAATATGGCGGTAACTGCACCTAAGGTTTCTGTCGCTGTGAACTCTCGGACAATGGCATTTTTTTTTGCCATTCGATGTGCTCCAATAGCCAAAACAATAGAAATTACCGCAGGTAATCCTTCTGGTATTGCAGCTACCAATAATGCAATGGAGGTAAGGAGTATTTCCTCTATTTCAAAATCCCGATAAAAATACCCGACTAAAAACATTAGGACAGCACTGCTAATTGCAATAATTGACATTTGTTTTGCCAAAACATCAGTTTTCTTATTGAAGGAAGTGCGTGTGTCTTCAATATGACTTAGTGTTTCAGAAATGCTCCCTATGGCTGTATTTATACCCGTTCCGGTAACAATAGCTTTGGCATAACCACGTGCTACAAAAGTGCCCTTCCAAACCATATTTTTTTGGTCTGCCATAGGCGTTTCTTTTGGATATTTTACTTTTCTTTTGGCAACGGGAAGAGATTCGCCAGTCAGTGAGGCCTCAATAGTTCTGAGATTTTTTGATTGAATAATTCTGGCATCTGCAGATATACTATCTCCATCTTCCAATACAATTACATCTCCAAGAACAAGCTGAGAAGATGGTATTGTAAATAATTCACCATCACGTAACACTTTAGCAGTTTTCACAATTAACTTTTTCAAGGAAGTAATGGCTTTTTCTGCACGATACTCCTGGGAAAATCCAATTCCTGCATTAATAATTATAACAATGATTATAACCCAAGTATCTACTAAGTGCCCGGTTAACCAAGAGATAGCAGCTGCAACAATTAATATGACAACCAACCAGTTTTTAAATTGTTTTAATAATAAAAGAAAAAGAGATATTGATTTACTTTCAGGTAATTCATTTGGGCCATAGATTTTTAGCCGTTCTTTGGCCTCTTTATTAGAAAGCCCATCGTAGTTGCTGTCTAATTCATTTGCGACTTCCTTCGCGGATAGCATATGAGGATTTTCAATTGTTTTAGCCATACTGCAACAAGTTATTGTTTTATATCCTCGAGTTCCATTTTTAGAATCTCTTCCATAATGTCTTCTAAAGTAGCGATTCCTCGAAAGCTGTTGATTTCATCAATTACCAATGCCATGTGCATTTTTCTATAAACCATTAAGTTCAGTAAATTATCCAGTTTCATAGACTCTTTGACCTCAATCAGGCTGTCTTTACTACACAAATCCTCAATCGTTGTTTCATCTGTTTCAAGGACACCAATTAAATCTTTAGCGTATAAAATCCCTGTGATTCTTTGTTGATTTTGGTCGTATACCGGAACACGACTAAAACCTTTTCGCTTTATATCCTCAAGTACT
>JAAETN010000519.1 GCA_024228355.1 Maribacter sp.
AATGAGGTAACGCATAAAATTAAATGCAACAAATGCGAATCAATGATCTATCCTGTGAATTGGACCGATGATATTGAACGAACCTTCAATTATTATCAAAAAATGGTTGCCCCGAAAAAGGCTTCAATCCGATTTACCTCTTTGTTTTACATATTGATTATCTCCTTAATAGTATTGATAGGAGTGGGGGGATATCTATGGCAATCCGGGATTATTCAATTTTAGAGCGAATTTTATCCGCAATGGCCATAAATTCTTCCTTGGCAGGTGCAACTTTGTGCTGAAAGGTTGCTTCTTTCATTTCATTCAATGGAATCAAATGTACATGAACATGAGGTACTTCGAGACCTATTACCGTAATGCCCACCCTATTACAATTAATGGAAGCTTCAATGGCCTTGCCGACTTTTCTTGAAAAAGCCATAAGACCTAAATAGGTTTCCTCATCTAAATCCATAATCCTATCAACTTCCTTTTTTGGAACACATAATGTATGGCCCTTAGCGTTAGGATTAATATCTAAAAAGGCAAAGAAGTTTTCATCTTCCGCTATTTTATAACAGGGAATCTCCCCATTGATAATCTTGGTGAATATACTGGCCATAGTGAATCTGTTTTAATTGGAATCCAAAAAAAATCCTATCTAAATTTGATAGGATTAAATATAAAGATTTATGATTATCTAATCTCTGGTTATTTCTAAAATCTCAAAGGTAATTTTTCCATTCGGGACTGATATTTGTGCAGTATCGCCCACTTCCTTACCTAACAATCCCTTACCAATTGGCGAACTAACCGAGATTTTACCAGATTTCAAATCGGCTTCACTTTCGGCTACCAAAGTATATTTCATTTCCATTCCATTAGCCTTGTTCTTCAATTTTACTGTAGATAATACCAATACTTTTGAAGTATCTAATTGGGATTCATCAATCAATCTTGCGTTGGCCAAGGTTTCCTCCATTTTGGATATTTTAAGCTCTAATAGTCCTTGTGCTTCTTTGGCTGCATCATACTCTGCATTTTCGGACAGATCACCTTTATCCCTGGCTTCCGCAATTGCCTGTGAAGCATTGGGACGTTCAACATCTTTAAGGTGATTCAACTCCTCCCTCAATTTTTTTAGACCTTCTGCTGTATAATAAGATACGTTACTCATAATTTTTCCGTTTTAAGGGTAATACTGGAAGAATTCCTCTCAGTATTCTGAAAACATCCCGCCATGCAGCGAGATTAATTCAACCAGCTGAGGTGAAAGTTATTGCCAAAGCAATATTTTCATTTCAGGGTTTCATTAATAGGAAAATCCCCTTTTTTAAAGAGGATTTAACGCAAAGATACATAATTTTTGCTGAAATTTGCTGAAATTACACCCCTAAGAGAACGTATTATGAATCGTGTTTTTGCTTTGTTTTTAATGGTTTTATTATTTGCCTGTAACAATGACCAAACTAATCGCAATCCGTATTTACAAGAAATTGGTTTTAGGTTTGATATGAACCTGAACCTACCTCTCTACAGTCCGTTGACCAATACAGGTAATGCGGTATATGTAGGGACCGCTGGTGTTGGAACTGCAGGTATTTTTGCCATTAATACGGGATTCAACCAATTCAGGGCTTTTGAAGCCAGCTGTCCTAACCATGCGCCCAATGATTGCTCCACTATGGAGCTCAGTGGGCAAACCGCTACCTGCTCCTGTGAGGATTATGAATACAGTTTGTTCACTGGACAATTACTGAATAGGCCCGATGATGGCAAACGCTATTATGATATGTTGGAATACCGAACTAGTTTTGGAGGTAATACCTTAAGTGTTTCTAACTAAATGTGCTATTACTGCAATCCTAGAATCTTATCCATTACCCAACTGGTATGTAAACCTGAACTTCCTAAAGAAGGATGGGTTTTTTCACCTATTAAGTGATTTTTTAAGTTCCCTACATGAAACTCCTGGATATGTTTTGGATTGGGAATATCCAATTTTTCTTCCCCATTTGAATTTGCAAGAATAATGGGTTCCTCATTGAAAATGGAAAACGAAATCTTGCCATTGCTACCAAAAATTTCAACCTGATCTTCTCGCTTGAAACTTCCAAAATTCCAGCTACCTTCTCCGGTTACTCCGCTTTTGTGCATCCAATTACCTACAATGGCATCTTTTGCTGAATACAATCCCATTTGATTTGTTGCAATTCCTTTTGCTGTTTCGATATCGCCCAACAAATAAATGAACAAATCCAGTCCGTGGCTAGCCAAGTCATCGAAATACCCGCCAGGTGCAATCTTGGATTCGGTTCTCCAATTAGGAGTCCCGCTTAAATCCAACTGATTGGGTGGTTTGGAAAGGTGCCAACGAATGTGGCGAACTTCACCAATAGCGCCTTCATTCAGCCATTCCTTTATTTTATTGAATCTAGGTAATGAACGCCTGTAATAGGCAATGAACAAAGGAATATTATTCTCGTTGAAGGCATTATAAATTTTTAGGCTATCCTGAGAATTCGGAGCCATAGGTTTTTCAACGCAGCAAGGTTTACCCGCTTTGGCAACTTTAAGCGCATATGTCAAATGTGAATCAGGGGGGGTTGCAATATATACCGCATCAATATCCCCATCATTAATCAAGTCTTCTGCATTTCCATAAAACTTGGGCACATTATGTCGCCTGGCATAATCAGCAGCTTTTTCTTTATTTCGACGCATGACCGCGACAACCTCAAAACCATCAGTGTTTTGGTATGCCGGTCCGCTTTTAACTTCGGTTACCGTCCCGCAGCCGATTATGCCCCATCTTATGTTTTCGGAGTTTGTCATTAAGTTGAAGTATTTATCTCTAAATCTACGAATTCCGATGTTATCAAAACAATTAACAAATGTAAAAAACCATCAGACTATTTCACAGAATTCTTTCTTGGCATACAAAGAAAAATCATTTAGAAATTGAATGTAGCTCCCAATAAAAAATTAGTGCCTGCTTGTGGATAATAACCAGCTCCTTCTATGGTAGTAGTTTGTCCGGGGTCAGACCATGTATCGTCATAAGTAAAGAAGTACCCGTTAGAAAC
>JAAETN010000520.1 GCA_024228355.1 Maribacter sp.
CAAATTGGTCACAACCTGCATCGAGCACTTTTTTAATTCGAAGTTTGGGAGTAAGATGTTCTACACCCCAAGCGCGACCCTCTCCCATTCTGGATTTCGAAATAATATTCCAATCCGTACATACAACACCTTGAAAATTCAATGAATCTCTCAGAAGCCCTTGAATAATATCCTTATTGAAACCAAAAGCTACATCTTCACTTGTCTGACCCAATGGAATGCCATAATACGGCATAATTTGAGCGGTTCTCGCTGGGAAGGCGCCTTCGGTAAAAGGGATTACGTGATAGTCAAAGTTACCCCCCGGGTAAACTTGATCTTTTCCATATGGAAAATGTGCATCCTCGCCATCCTTTTGTGGCCCGCCACCTGAAAAATGCTTGGTCATAGTTGCCACACTGTTAGCTCCTAATGAGTCGCTTTGGAAACCTAAAACATAAGCCTTGGTCATCATAGCAGATAGGTGTGCATCTTCCCCAAAAGTACCATCGGTTCTTCCCCATCTAGGTTCTGTTGCTAAATCCGCCATAGGATGTAGTCCTAGACGTATTCCTACAGCAAGATATTCTTGTCTTGCAATATCGCCAAATTCCCTTACTAAAATTGTATCACGGGTGGCGGCCAGACCCAATGAACTAGGCCACTGTGAAAATGCAGGAGTGAACAATTTAGCACCAGGATTGTTTTCGGTACCATGCCTGGGATCTGTAGCTATGGTAATCGGGATTCCAAGGCGGGTTCGCTCGGCCATTTTTTGAATGAGATTATTGTATTTGGCCATTTTATCCGCCTCCAAAGAAGCCAATATATTGAAGCTGTTCATCTTTTTTCTGGCGATCATCTCGGAATTTGTGGGCAACATCATCGACATCATCAAGGTCATTGGGTTGGTCGTAAGCACCGGTGTTTCCATAGGATTCCCATCAGGGGTAGTTCCTATCATGCTTACATACATAGATCCTGCTTTTTCCTCAAGATTCATTTGCGCCACCAAATCGTTGGCTCTATCATCAATGCTAGCCATCGGGTTTTCGTAGATATCCATTTTCCCGTTCTTGTTCAAATCCCTATAAGAAATACCAGACTGATTTAGGGTAAGGGCCTCTACTCCTAAAAGCTCCATATTACTATTGGATTTGCTCTTTTTATTCAAATAAATTACAGCGATTCCTACGATTAGAATAGCCAAAATGCCTAACAATAAATACTTTAATACCTTCCAAACTTTCCTCATGACGATTTTTATAGTGTTATTTCGACACAATATTACAAAAATAAATTCTATTGTGCTATAATGACACAATAATATTCTACATTTGCCTTATGGATCAAAATTTAATTGATTTTACAACCCAAGTGGTCGATGAATGCCTACCGGGTAAATCAATAGATTGCGTTATTATTGGGTTTGAAAAACAACAACTGAAGGTGTTGTTGTTGAAATGGAAGTATGAGGATATCTGGTGTCTTCCAGGAGGGTTTATTCGAAAGGATGAAGACATGGATCAAGCCGCACAACGAATATTGGAAATGCGTACAGGATTAAAATCAGTGTATCTAAATCAATTTTACACTTTTGGGAGTAAGAAACGATCTAGATTAAATGAAGAGGTCCAATTGACTAGAATGCGCCATGTTTTAGAGGAAATACATGGTAAAAATGAAAAATTCGTTACATGGATTACACAGCGATTTATCACTACCGGTTATTTTGCACTGGTTGACATTAGAAAAACTGCCCCGCATCCAGATATGCTTAGTGACAGATGTGAATGGAAATCGCTCTCTAACATTCCAGGATTGATGATGGACCATAAGGAGATTATTCTAAAAGTCATGGAACACCTTCGTGTTCAATTGAATTACCTTCCTATTGGCATATCCTTATTACCTCAAAAATTTACAATGCAAGACCTTCAGAAATTGTATGAAGCTATTTTGAAGAAGCCCTTAGAACGTAGTAACTTCCAAAGAAAGATGTTGAAATTAGGATTTTTTATCCGTCATGAGAAGCAGCTTACCGGAGCTGCCAATAAGGCGCCATATCTTTATAGTTTTGATGAAATGAAGTACAATGAACTTATCGAGAAAGGTATTGGCTTTAGGTATTAACACTTACTAAATACTCGTCCAATGTGGATTTAGCAATTTTATACTATTTAAAAAATCATTTCCATAATAATTTTGTTTAAACTGCTAATAGCTGTCAGTTTTAGTTCCAAAACAAGTATCGGACGTTATTTATAATTATTTTTGTTGCCTTATTATAAAAGAAATCCAGGTGAGCAGAAAGTATGTTTTTGATTTTGATAGTACGTTAACACGCGTAGAAGCTTTGGATGTATTGGCCGAAAG
>JAAETN010000521.1 GCA_024228355.1 Maribacter sp.
ATAACCCAACTGGCCTTCATTAGGGTTTCTGGACACAAATTTGTATTTAATCCCCAATTCCCCAAATACAAATGCCACAGCTTTTGATGCACCGCCTGTTCCTAATATCAAGGCCTTCCTATGCCGTTTTTTTAAAAAGGGCCTTATTGCCTTTTTGAAGCCATAAATATCTGTGTTATAACCCTTAAGTCCTTTTTTAGTGAATTTAATAGTGTTTACGGCACCAATTTTTCTTGCCTTGGAATTTAGCTTGTTCAAAAAGGGGATTACAACTTCTTTGTATGGAATAGTAACATTCAATCCTTTTAGATTTTTGTTTTTTTGAATGAGATCTTGAAAATCCTCTATTGCACCTAAATCAAAGTTTTCATAGGAATTGTGGTCTAATCCCAAATCATTGAATTTTTGTGTAAAATATCCTTTGGAAAAAGAGTAGGAAATATTCCGCCCTACCAACCCGAATTTATTTTTTTCTATATTCTCCTTACCATTCCAATCCTAATAAAATAAATATCCCCAAGATCACGAAGAAAATAGCCCACCATGTTTCAGAGTTCCCAAAATCAGGGAAATACCTTTCGTAATTCAGGATTATTTCTTTGCCGTTTGAATCCAAAGCGATCTGCCCCGCCCCATCGGTTTTGAAAATTGTATTTTTCCATGGCCAGACAACGCCCAGCGAACCTGTGATAAAACCTATAATTACCGCTGTGGTAATATATTTAAAATGCTGTAATACATAGGTTAATATATGGGATAAGGTAACCAAGCCTGTTGCCGATCCCAATGTGAAAACAGTTAGGATTTTCAAAGTACTTAAGCGCTCACTATTCTTTATAAAGCTAAAATCCCCTCGCAATATTTCAGCGAATGTATCGTAAAGGGCATTTACCGAATCTACTAAAAGCAAAACATAATTACCTATTAAAATAAGTATGAATGAACCTGAAAGTCCTGGAAGGGTCATTCCCGAGACACTGATAATTCCGCAAATAAAAATGAACCATAGATTGTCATTTTCAGTTGCTGGGCTTAAAAAACTAATTGAGATACCTACTATAAACCCTAAAATTCCTGCTATTAACGTTTTTCTTTCCCAATGCTTGAAATCTTTTGAGATATAGTAAATAGACCCCAATATCATACCAAAAAAAGTGGCCCAAACAAAAAGCTCATTACGTTCCAAAAAATAATCGAGAACTTTGGAAATACTAAAGTAACTGACCAACATTCCAAAAATCAGAAGCGTTAGGAATTGGCCATTAACATAGCGATAGAAACTCTTGAACCTACCATTGAATAATAGCTTAATGGCCTTTAGATTAACTTTTTGAAGGGAATAGATAAATTCCTCATAAAAGCCACCGACAAAGGCCACTATGCCACCAGAAACACCTGGGACCTTATTGGCCGCACCCATGGCAAGTCCTTTAAGGACCAAAAACAATTTATCAAAAAATGTTCTAGGTTCGTACATGGTGAAGAAATGACTATTTTTTTGAGGCTACTTTTTCAAGTATAAAAATAAGGGAAAAACCTATGATCGCAGCGATAATGGCAAACATTAATTGTGGCTCATCTTCGAAGTTAAAAGGGGAAACATTTTGTTCTTTTATCGGAATGATTTTTTCACCAATGGTTTTAGTCTCCAATACTAATTTCCAAGGCCATATCTTATTCAAGGAACCTAAAATGAATCCCGTTAATAGCGCCAAAGTGAGATTCCTATAATGACTAAACATCCATTTTAAGAGTTTGGCAAAACTTAGAAGACCAAAAATTGCTCCTAATGCCACGGTTATTATGACTTGAATATTCCTTTCGTGGACCGCATCCAATACCGTTTTGTATGACCCAAGCAAGACCAAGATAAAAGCCCCCGAAATACCAGGTAAAATCATCGCACAGACGGCCAATGCCCCCGACATGAAAAGGTAGGGGAGACTTGTTGCATTTTCAGAAGCGGGCAAGGTCGTTATAAAGTATGCAACGGCTGCTCCTAAAATCAGGACAATGATCGTACCCATATTCCATCTGGTAATTTCTTTGCCAACAAAAAATATGCTCGCTGCGACCAATCCGAAAAAAAAGGACCAAAGTAGCACGGGTTCATTTTCGAGCAACCAACTTACCAATGTAGCAAGTGAAAAAAGACTTATGAATATTCCTAGGAATAAGGCAACTAGAAAATTACCGTTCAGTTTTTTCCAAAAGGCATTGAATCCTTCTTTTTTCCAAATCCTGATCAAGGAAAGATTAATATTGTTTATGGAAGTTATCAGCTCTTCGTAAATACCTGAGATAAAAGCGATTGTGCCTCCAGAAACTCCCGGAACCACATCAGCGGCACCCATAGCAATTCCCTTCAGGGTAATAAATGTATATTGGAGTAAGTTTCGATCGGCCATAAACAAAAAGGCAAAAATAGTCTATTTATCTAGAAGCTCTTTTGTTGATCGCGATTATGTTCTGTGCCCATTCAGATTCGTAGTGCCTGGGAAACTCTTCTTGGAATAATTGTAGCTTTTCAGAATTGTTCTTTAAAGCGTCTATCAATAGTATGCGTGCATTTATTTTGTCGTTGGCCAACAAGTGAAAACCTGCAATCTTATATAATATTTCCGCAGAATCAGGGTAAAATTCTCTACCCTGGGCTAAAATATGTAACCCAGAAACGTAGTCCTTATTTTCTTTGGCAACACTTGCCCAACTCAACCAGGTGTCTAATTCATAATTACCCAAATCGACCGCCTGCTTATAGGAAAAATCGGCCTGATCAAAATTCTTTAAGGCAGCATTTATTCGAGCACCTTTCTTCCAATACGTAGGGTTCTCACCATCAATATTCAAGGCTTTATCGATATAATAGAGTGCTTTTTCGTAATTACCCTTGTTAAAATAGAAATCTGTTATGGCCAACCACCCTTTGTCCAGTAAGGGGTCTTCATGCACCGTTTGATAGTAGTAATATTTGGCCATTTCATCGTTACACAAGCGCTCATAGCATTTACCAATTCTTAAATAGGCATGTGAAGTAGGATCTTCAATCTTTATCGTTGTCTCGTAATTCTCAATGGCTTCAGTAAATTTGCCCAACTTTTCCAACACTTTACCTTTTTCAAAATAGGCGCCGATAAAAGAGTCATCGGAAATAATGGCAAAATCGAAGGCCGTTAATGCCTCATTGAACATTCTTTTCGAAAAGTATTGTTTGCCTAATTGATGCCAGGCTACTTCGCAATATGGGTTTCGTTCTAAATAGTCATTGAGGTAAACAATTGCACCTTCAAAGTCTTCCAAAAATTCAAAGCAATAAATTACATTATAGAGTGATGAATAATCCTGTTCATCATAAGTGACACATTTCATAAAGCTTTCCCTGGCAAGTTTAAAGTCATCCATGAAAAGATATTCCATGCCCAATAATGAATGAATATCATAGCTATCCTTGGCAAGGTCCAGTGCTTTTTGTAGTAAAGTAACGGCGGCTTCGTGATTGTCTTTTTTTGAATAGATATTTGCTCTCTGAATATATATTTCCTCGTTATTACAATCAAGTAATTGAAGCTTGTCCAATTGTTGTTCTGCCTTGTCAAGATTATTCTCGAATACAAGTACTTCAACATCCAAAAGTTTGAGCTCTATGGAGTCGGGATGTTGCTTTAAACTAATCTTAATGGCCTTTTTTGCCAAGGCGATTTTACCATGGTTGAGGTAGTGGTGTATGATGTCTTCAAAATCCTCTGCATCAAAGAAGTAGACATCATCTGTCTTAAGCATTGATTCAAATTTTGCAATCGGCTGGTTTGACCTTTCGTTAGCATCTAACGCCATAGGAGCTATTTGGTTAAACTATGGAATTAAAAGTAGTCTTTTGGATCTACCTTTGATTCCCGACTTGGGCTATATTATTAACAAATTAGTTAACAAATTATTGTTCATAATCGTTCAATACTTCAAGGATGGTATGGCATCCTTTCTTAATATCATCATGTGAAATATTGAGCGGAGGAGATATTCTAACGGCCCTTTTTTCAAACAATAACCAAAATAGAATAAGGTATTTTTTGGCCGCGGATAAGATAAGATAATCAGCGATTTCGGGACTTTCCATAATCAAAGCCAACATAAGTCCTTTACCTCTAATCTCCTTGATAAATCTATGTCTGAGTAGCGTTCGTATTAGGTTTTCCTTAACCAAGGATTCTGAAATAAGATCACTTTCCGTGATTTCCTTTAAGGTTGCCAAACAAGCGGAAGCTATAACAGGATTACCACCAAAAGTGGTGATGTGGCCAAGCTTGGGATTGTTCTGTAAGGTCAACATCATTTCATTCGATGCTGTAAATGCACCAACGGGAAGCCCAGATGCCATACCTTTGCCCATTACTAAAATATCAGGGATGCAATTATAATGCTCAAAGGCAAAAAGACTCCCAGTGCGACCAAAACCTGGTTGAATTTCATCTAGAATCAATAAAGCCCCAACTTCGGAGCATCTTTTTCTTACTTTTTCCAAATATCCATTTTGTGGCTCAATAAATCCTGCTCCGCCTTGAATTGTTTCCAAAACAACGGCGGCAGTTTTATTGGTTATCCTTTGGATATCCGTTTCTGAATTAAAATCGATAAACGAAACATCCGGAATCAATGGTCTAAAGGCACTCTTACGGTCTTCAAAGCCCATAATGCTCAAGCTTCCCATGGTATTCCCATGGTACGCTTTATTTGTTGAAATTAATTCTGTTCTACCCGTATATCTACGGGCTAATTTAAGGGCACCTTCGATAGCTTCAGTCCCGGAATTGACCAAATAAGTGGTTTCCAAGGGAAAGGGGAGGTATGAAGCCAAAAGTTTAGCGTATTCTACAGCTGGTTCTTGAATAAATTCACCATACACCATTACGTGTATGTATTTGTCAAGCTGGTCTTTAACGGCCTTTGTGACCTTAGGGTGACAATGTCCCAAACTGGAAGCTGAGACGCCCGCGACAAAGTCAAGATGTGCATTACCTTCAGCATCATAAATATAGCTGCCCTTTGCATGTGATACCTGTAGGGCCAATGGGTTTGGTGTAGTTTGCGCTTGATATTTTAGAAAGTCCTCTTTCATGGGATTCATCAATTATCTAAAACCCTAAAAATCCATGTTGTATCCTGATAATGTCCATTGAACTGGTTATCCCGAGCCTTTTTGGCATTATCAAGTGTATCATAACGATTTAAATACACATAGTAAAACTTGTTAAAGCTACGGTAGAAGTGATTGGGCTGTAATCCTTGTGTTTTTAAGCTCCTAATAAACTTTTTATAATTACCCTTGTCTTTATAAACTTTGGCAATTAGATAATATCCCGATCTAAGGTCATCTTCGATGGGTACCTCCTCATAGCGTGCCTTGGGTTCAGTAGTATTGATTGGCTTAACTTTTTCCTGCTGTGCAATTCTATCAACTTTTGATTCTTTTTTGGAACCTGTAAATCCAATTTCTTTTTCGGTAGGGGAGGTCTCCATTTCAATATCTATGGGATTGTTTATGCCTCTTATTACCGGTAAAACCAAATTATTGTCATCTTCATCAAAAATGTCGTCCTTAGTAAGGATTCGTTCATCACCGCGCCAAATAAAACCTTTTAATTTTCTACTGTTTTCAGGAAGTTCGATTTCGGGATAAATATCACCATCGGGATTGGTGAAAAATGTGAGATCTTCAATATCATTATTAGCCATAGTTATACGAATGGCACTACAGATAGTTTTGTCAATTCCGATGAGTTCATCGTCATCATTGTACATATAATAAATAACCTCCGTATTTTTTATTAAATCAATGACTTTGAGCTGGTTATCCTCGAATTTTCCAAATAAATCCTTGCCTTTTGCTTGGTTGTACCCCTCCATGCTCACGCTATCCAGTGCAATGATAAAGGCATTGTTCAAGACCTTAAGGGAATCCATTTTTTCAGTCTTTAAATCAGATTTTAGATGGATGCTGTCCCCTGTCATTTGGTTAGGTCCGTTCCAGAGAATAGGATTTTTGATTAACTGGGATAGTCCCGTTTTTTCATTGTAATGTATTGAATCGCATTTACCACTTAAATCTGTTTTAAAAAATTTAGCATTACGAAACGCCCTAAGAATACGATTTTCAGGCTTACCAGTCAACATTAGTGTATCCCCATGTATATAAAGGGAATCTTGCTCCATAAGACCTATGGAGACAGCTCTTTTAGTAGCAAAGACAGAGTCTTTAGCTTTAAATACCTCTGCATAATGCGCCTTGATTACTCCATTATTGATGGTATCAGTGACTTTTATATTATTCGTGGCAGAAGCGAATTCCCTAACTTTATTAAAATATACACTATCCCCTTTAATTATTCGATTATTATAATCTATTCTGGTATTTTTAATAAAATAACCGCTTTCAACCTTGGTATCGTAAAAACCTCGCTCACAGTAAATTTTATAAGAATCACCTGTGATTGTAGAAGGCCCATAGAGATATGCATTTTTGGAAGTTTCGTAATAATCCAGTTGTTCAGAATCCAGGATATAATCCGGGTTTTTCAAATGAACG
>JAAETN010000522.1 GCA_024228355.1 Maribacter sp.
ACATAAAGCAATTTGAACCGCCGTGGTACGTGATCCGTATGCCCGGTGGTGTGGGAGGAGAGGGGCTGTGAGGCTCCTCCCTATCCCGATTATGCATACTAGGAATCAACATGAGCATTATTGCAAACTACGCAAGAATCAATGAACCTGAACTAGAGAAATTTACTTCAGAACCAGAAAAGCTTTTTTCTGAGAGCGCAGAGTATATCGACATTGATCGCTCATGGGACCCAATGGGCTGGATACTATCTGAATGTAAGCGTGCAGAGCACGCATACAATCAGTTAGTTATGCAATCTATGATGAATGAAAGGCACCAGGAAAAAAGCAAAAAGCCTAGCTTCATTCAACGCTTATTCAAGAAGTATCCTGAAGAAGAAAATATCGACTTTCTAAAGCAGGAACAAAAAAAGTTAGATCAATTTGAAGCTGAAATAATATTGGTGGGTATTGAAGGTCGTGGTGAAAATAAAGAGCCTAGAATTGATTTTGGGTATGGAGAATCCTGTATATTCAAAGATGAGGAGCTTGCCAGTATCTCAGCCTCATTCAATGAAAGCACTGGACTCGAAAGTAAGCCTGATTTCGAGAAAATGGATTCAGAAGATGTTTTTCCAAGCCATTGGCGTGAGGAAGGCGACGATCTGTTTAAAAACTATATTGTCGCAAATTACAATAAGCTAAAACACTTTTACAATAAAGCACATAGCGAAAATCAAATTGTCATAATGTGGTATTCGTGAATGCATAACAAGTTTGTGCACAGGACTAAATCTCCGTTACGCCTTTTGGCATGGCTTCGCCATTGTACGCCAAAAGGCTCCACTACAATTTAGCCTGTGACAAAGGCGTTAGGCAAAAACCATAATTTGCCATTTTGATGGCATAATTTTGCCACTATTAGATGTAATCATAATCTGAAAATATCTAAGGAGCAGATTATGTTTATTGGGCACTTTCCATCAGGGTATGTTTTTGGTCATTTCGTAT
>JAAETN010000523.1 GCA_024228355.1 Maribacter sp.
CATTGCTTCAGGCACTAGACCCTCAAGAAAGCCGTCAACATGGTCGATAGTTGCAAAGTTGCTTTTCAAGGCATGACGAATTCCCACATCGACTGGTACATGCCCAGCGAAATCAATACCAACCTCATTGGCCGTTTCTGCGATTTGATTGAACACTTCAAGCTGAATGCCGGGATGGATTTTTAGAAAGTCATAACCTTCTTTATGGTAGGCCGATACTTTTTCAATCGCTTCTGCCTTGCTGGTTACGGAATTGCCATTAAGAGAAGGACTTGAGGTAAAAATTCTTGGGCTAAGTATCGCTCCCTCATTGGCCTTTTTCCTTAATTCCAAATGGGAAGGATGACCCAACATACCCCTAATTGTGGTAATTCCATTTGATAGATAGAGAAAAAGCACCTCTTCCGTTCGCTCTATACTAGTTGGGGGTTGTGGAATATGGGCATGCATTTCGGCCAGACCTGGCAATAAATATTTACCCTTACCATCAATTTTTATCGAAAAATCACCAATATATTCAACATTTTGGGTTACGCTTTTAATTTTTCCGGAATCAATCACCACATGACAATTTTCCAATACTTCACCCTTTATAACATCAATAACATTTACATTGGTAATAATAAGGGCGTTTGTATTTTTCTTTTCTTGTGACCGTGAACATGAAATCGCAATAAGTATACAACATAAGGTCGCTAATTTTTTCATCGCTAAAAATTTTAGTATTTCAATCTTCCTATTTATGATATATGTAAAATATGAAAATATTATCGAATTATACACCTTCTAATTCCAATAAAAACAAGGATAAAAAATGAGGCGGCAACAAAGAATGGTATAATATGACTTTCAAGACCAAGTGCTAGCATAAGGGAGATTGTCAATAATTGAAACCCAAGGCCAAAGCTCGAAACAGCGGTCATAAACCAATTGGGCAATTTAGAAATTAATCAATCATTAGGCTCTTGAACACTAAGAATTAAGACAAGCTAGCTTTGCGATATTAGCACAAAATCCTTATAAAGGCTGTGTTATAATTTCATTTGGTACAACCCGAGCTCACTGCCCTAATTTCATATTCGCTTCACATAGCTTAATGATTTCGGTAATTCGCTTCTCTCTTGTATTCTGGCGCTTTGCTTGATTAAGCCAGTATAGAAAGCTTTTTTGCTGACTAAAGGTGAGATTGTGGAAGTTATGGAAAGCTTTGGAATTTTTTTCAAAAGCCTTTTTAAGTTCGTCTGGGATAACACCATTTTCAACATCATCCAACAGCGTCCATGATCCATTTATTTTAGCCGACTCGATTTTCTTCATTCCGCTTTCGTGCATCAAACCTTTTTCAATTAATTCCTTAATGTAGGTTTTGTTGAGTTTACTCCAGGTACTTTTTGGTTTACGCGGACAAAAATATTGTTGTCGTTTTCCATCACCTAGACTTTTTACAGTACTATCAATCCATCCGTAGCAAAGAGCCACCTGAACAGCTTCTTCCCAACGCATACTGTCCTTCTCATGGTCTACCTTGTAAAATATTAGGTAAACTCCGTTTGCAATGACATGATTTTTATGCAACCAATCGCGCCATTCTTTATCATTTTTGAAGTAATGATGCGGAATTTCATTCATTTTAAACTACTATTTTATCATTTATTGATTGAATCTTACATTGCATTTGGCGAATGCCTTTATCTATACCTATATTTAGACCTTTCAGGTATGAATTAAAGATAGTATTTAAAGATGAAAAAAGTATTTCTAATTATAGCGGTCATATTCGCGTTGATAATGACTAGTTGTACAAATAAAAGAGATGGTAAGCCCAAGGTTTTGGTTTTCTCTAAAACAATGGGTTTTAAGCATGCCTCTATTCCAAAAGGTATCGAAGCCATCGAGAAATTAGGACGGGAACATGGTTTTGAGGTCGATACGACAAAAAATGCTTCACTTTTCA
Source organism: Maribacter sp. (assembly GCA_024228355.1). Lineage (GTDB taxonomy): Bacteria > Bacteroidota > Bacteroidia > Flavobacteriales > Flavobacteriaceae > Maribacter_A. Next base: position 1,955 of record JAAETN010000523.1, read on the forward strand.
CGGATGAAAACTTAGAGCAATATTCATCAATTGTTTTTTTAAGCACAACGGGAAATGTTTTAGATCATTACCAAGAAGCATCATTTGAACGCTATATTCAATCAGGTGGAGGTTTTGTTGGTATACATGCAGCGACTGATACCGAGTATGACTGGGGCTGGTATAATAAGTTGGTTGGTGCTCAATTCCAAAGCCACCCTGCAGGAACTCCAAATTCCGATTTTATCATTACGGATAATTCGTTCATTGCGACCAAACATTTTACAGATTCAATTTGGAATAGGAATGACGAACTCTATAACTTCAAGAACTTGAATCATGAAGTCAATGTTTTGATGACTGTTGATGAAGGCACCTATGAAGGCGGGGAGAATGGGGATTTTCATCCTATGAGTTGGTATCATGAATATGATGGGGGAAGGGCATTCTATACCGCTGCCGGCCATACTGATGAGAGTTTTGCCGAAGAAAAATTCATAAAGCATGTTTTAGGCGGAATACAATACGCCAACGGGGAGAATCTTAAATTGGATTATAGTAAAGCAACTTCACAAAATCCACCGGAAATTGACCGTTTTTCAAAGGTGACATTGACCGAAGGTCAGTTTTTTGAACCAACCGAGATGGCGGTTTTACCCAATAATGATGTATTGATTTCTCAGCGCAGAGGTGAGATTATGTACTATAACGCGGTAACAAAGGAACTAAAGGAAATAGCTAAACTCGATGTATACCATAAAACCCTGAACACTCCTGGGGTAAATGCTGAAGAAGGTTTAATGGGACTTCAAAAAGATCCTAATTTTGCCGAGAATAATTGGATTTATCTCTATTACAGTCCAACGGGTGATGCATGGGTAAACCGTTTATCACGTTTTAAATTCCAGAACGGGGAATTTGATTTGGATTCTGAACAGGTGATTTTAGATGTTGACAGTCAGCGAGAAATATGCTGCCATACGGGAGGATCAATCGCTTTTGGTCCCGATAATCTATTGTATTTGTCAACTGGTGATAACACTACACCCTTTGATGAGAAAGGTGCCAAATATGTTAGCAACGGCTTTGCTCCCCTTAATGATATTCCAGGAAAAGAACAATACGATGCCCGGCGTTCATCAGGAAATACCAATGATCTTAGAGGAAAGATTATGAGAATCAAGGTCAATGATGATGGATCTTATGATATACCCAAAGGCAACCTATTCCCAGTGGGAACCGAAAAGACCCGGCCTGAGATTTATACCATGGGGCATCGAAATCCGTATCGAATTTCGATAGATATGAAAAAAGGGTATTTGTATTGGGGTGATGTAGGACCCGATGCCGGAAAGGATGATTTAGCCAATCGAGGTCCACGAGGTCATGATGAAATGAACCAAGCCCGGGAAGCCGGTAATTTTGGCTGGCCGTTATTTATTGGCAATAATAAAGCTTACAAAGATTATGACTATGTCACTGGCGAATCTGGTGCGAGTTTTGATCCCGAAAGGCCGATCAATGATTCTAAAAACAATACCGGTCTCCAAGAATTACCTCCTGCGCAAGGCGCATATATATACTATCCTTACACTGAAACTCCTGATTTCCCTCAGGTTGGTACGGGAGGTAGAAATGCCATGGCAGGCCCAACCTATTATTCTGACCTGTATCCCAATGGGGGCGGATTGCCTGCTTACTATGATGAAAAAGTGATAATTTATGATTGGATGCGTGGATGGATGAAAGCTGTTACCCTTTTTGAGGATGGAACCTTCAACAAAATGGAACCTTTTGCATCGGATATAAATGTCAATAGTTTAATAGATATGGAAATGGGTCCCGATGGTCGGGTATATCTCTTGGAATATGGCAGTGGATGGTATCAGCAAAATAAGGATTCTGGTCTTGGTTATATAGAGTTTAATGGAGGTAATAGGCCGCCGGTTGTTACCAATATTTCAGTAGATAAAACTTCTGGGCAATTGCCACTTGCCATAAGCGCGAGGGTCGAAGCAGTTGATCGTGAAAATAATCCAATGACATACCTATGGAATTTTGGGAATGGAGAATCAAAAGAAACGGGCGTCCCCGAAGTCTCCTATACCTACACTGATGCAGGTGAATATGCGATTTCTGTGGAGGTCATGGACGATAAGAACGAAACTGCAAAAAGTGGCATAGTACCCCTTGTCGCCGGTAATACAAGACCAGAGGTAACTATTGACCTTAGCGGGGGAAACTCATCATTTTTTATTAAAGGGGTGCCCATAGAGTACAATGTTACCGTTAACGATACAGATGGTGGACCCATTGATGCATCAAATATATTCGTTTCGGTTGATTATATGTCCGGAATGGATGAGGCCAACAAATCCCAGGGCCATCAACAGGTATCTGCGGCCGTCATGGGCAAGGCCTTGACACAGGCGATGGATTGTAAGGCTTGCCATAAGGAAATTGGAGCTTCAATAGGCCCTGAATATAAAGCCATCGCAGAAAAATATAAGGATAATCCCAAGGCCATTGCCTATTTACAGAAGAAAATTGTGGAAGGAGGAACAGGTGTTTGGGGTGAAGTTATGATGCCCGCACACCCGAATGTTACACAAGATGAAACTAGGCAAATCACCCTATATATTCAATCTTTGGTTAATACGAATTCAGAAAGTACATCCCTGCCACCTTCAGGTAGATATGTACCTGAACCTTCTGATAGCGAACATGTAATGGTCATAACGGCAAGTTATACAGACAATGGGGAAAACAATGCCCCAGCATTGACTGGAGTTGGTTCGGTTGTCCTTCAAGGGAGTACGGTACCATTCACACCAACTACTAAAAATAAAGGGTTTATGCCAGTTTCATTTGGTGGAACCGATTTGTTGTTGGCACCAAAGGATGAAGGATGGTTCGTCTTTGAGGATATTGATTTAAAAGGAGTCAAGGCGACCTATATAACTACCGGATGGCAAGCTGCGCCAAAAGCAGGTATACATTTTGAAATGCGATTGAACGCAGCTGATGGTAAACTCATTGGGGCTGGTAGTATGCCAACTCCTGCTGAAGGGCAACCAGGAGGAATGATAGTGATTTCACTAAGCGAACCGCTAGACATCAAGGCCGATGAAATTTATTTTGTTCATAAACCAGTTGAAGGTGAGGATAGGGGAGATGCTCCTGTAGCTTTGGTAAATGTTCGTTTTGATAGTAATTAACAAGTTAAGTGTTTTAGTTGTAAAAGGGACAATACAATTGTATTGTCCCTTTTCAATTTCTACGTAGCTTCAATGGTATTTCCTTGTTCATCCAACGGTAAAAAGGGATTGAATGCTATTTCCCAAAGGTTGTCATCAGGATCTGCTATGTACCCACTATATCCTCCCCAGAATACTTCCTCCGGTTGTTTCACGATTTTTATTCCTTTGCTCAAAAAGTCTTCAAAGAGCGAATCAACTTCTTCCTTACTTCTGGTATTATAGGCCAAGGTAAATCCCTTAAATCCGCTACCGTCAGCACTCACCTGGGCATCTTCCGCCAATTTCTCCCGAGGATAAAGAGAAAGTAAAATACCGTTTAATTGAAAAAACGAAATGCTTTCATTACTTGAATCCATAAGTTTCCATCCAAACTTTTCTTTATAAAATTCGTTGGACACTTCTAGATTGGTGACGCCAAGACCAATAATAGTCAGTCTCTGTTCCATATTGGGAATTGCTTTATAACTTTGTTGTTATTCATTGGTTGCGTTCGTTGTTATTTCGCTTTTGTATGTTTTAAGATGAATGCTACGATTGGAGCTGGATCCTCTAAACTATGCGGATGATGCCCTATTCCTTTTTTTCGAATAAGTTGAATATTTCCTTGGACTTTCACGAAATTAATGGCCAACCTTTCTGTATTTTCGAAATGTGGTACTACTTTATCATCATCTCCATAAACATGAATTACCGGAACTTTTGCCTTGGCAACATGAACACTAGTGTTCAATGGAATTCCTTCAAAATCCATTACAGAGTTTTGGTCCAAATTATAGGCGTTTAGACAATCTTTCCAATCCTTGGGACTGCCAACCCCAGTATACAACCCTCCTGGCCAGCTTTTTATGTCACATACCGGTGCATCTGCATAAATACAGGCTACTTTATCAGTATTTTGCGCAGCCCAATTATAAACAATGAGTCCACCACGACTAAAGCCTTCAAGAACTACTTTCGAATTCAACTTGTATTTCACGGTAATGAACTTATAAAAGTCATTCCAGATTTGTACGGCTTCCTGATTTCCATAAAAGCCGGCTACATCAACATAAGCAACATGAAAACCTTTCTCAAGTAATGCCTTGTCTAATTGGGGTTCAACACCCCAGAATCGTGCTCGCCAAACCCAATTGCCATTGTTGTGTTCAATGTTCGGAGCCACAATTTTGGCGCTACGTCCTTGGAAGACAAAATCTTCAACCTGATATCCAGAAAATGGTTCTTCATTTTGACCTAAAGCAGCGCTTATGCTTACTAGAAGTATTAATAGAAAACTGATTTCTTTAATTTTCATGGGCTATTTTAATTTCGATGTACATTGGGTCATTATTTTTTCAACCACGTCAAGGCCTTTTTTCTATTGCTGAACATATTCGCATTCCATCCCAGATTTTGTGTAGCAAATACATAGAACTCTACCATTTTCTTTCCATTCATATCTTTTGGTTCGGTCAATGCGATTTTTGTTACAGGGTTCATTCCCCATTTTGCATATAAACTACGCGGCAATTCAAAAAGTTCAGTCCGCTTGGCATCAATTTTAAGATAAGTGCAATCAACCAACATCTTGATGCTATTATGTTCATTTGCTTGATTAATATTGGCAATACTCGACTCGACTATTTCCCTGAAACCAATGATCTCTTCATAGGTCAGTACCATTATATTTTCTTTTCGGTTGTGCTCTACACTCCATCCCATAAATACTGTTTTTAAATATGTCTATTACAAATCTGGGGTTAAAGCTTTTTAAAAATATAATTTTTGGTGACATGATTCTAGTTATGGTAATATTAACCTTAATATTTCTTTCTTTTAGACACATAAATAACAATACTGCTGCATTGAGTTAAATTTTTTTTGTAATTACGCTTTATGATAGATCGAATAAAAGTTTTGGAAGAGATTTCGCAGGAGTTAGAACCTATAGCCAGTAAGAGATCTCATTGGAATTCGGCCGTCCAAGATTATGCAGATAATTTTTTGGATGATTTCAACCTACATAACACCTATGTCGTTTCAGAGACCATGGGAAAGGAAATCTATGATTTCCCTATTGAAGAAGAGGGTAAGTCAATTGAAGAAGTGTTGAAATGCCTCAATGACAATGTTGACACACCAAATCTTAATCCGGCTTCAGGAGGCCATTTTGGATATATTCCTGGAGGAGGTGTTTTTACCACAGCCCTGGGGGATTATCTGGCTGCGGTCACCAATAGATATGCAGGAATATTTTTTGCCTGTCCTGGGGGAGTGCGCATGGAAAACATGCTACTCCGTTGGATGTGTAATATGGTCGGTTATCCGGCAACGGCCCTTGGTAATTTGACTTCCGGAGGTTCTATTGCAAATCTTTCTGCGATTACCACGGCTCGGGATGCGAAAGGAATAAAGGCAAAAGATATTGAAAGATGTGTTATCTATATGACCAAACAGTTGCACCATTGTGTTCAAAAATCCTTTCGAATTGCAGGAATGCGTGAGTGCATAATAAGGTATATCCCTATGGATGACAGCTTTCGAATGAAGGATAGAAAGTTACACGAGCAGATACTTAAAGATAAGGGCAACAACCTTTTGCCCTTCATGGTTTTCGGTTCTGCAGGAACCACTGATACAGGGTCTATTGACCCCTTGGAGTCGATTGGAATCATTGCCAAGGAAAATGACCTTTGGTTTCATGTTGATGCTGCTTACGGGGGATTCTTTATGCTCTCCGAAAAATTAAAACCAGCATTCAAGGGAGTTGAATTGTCAGACTCTATTGCGATTGACCCACATAAGGGATTATTTCTTTCTTATGGTATAGGGGCAATTTTAATTAAGGATACCGAAGCACTATACCAAACACACCACTATACTGCAAATTACATGCAGGATGCCTTCACCCTGGATGAAGATCCTTCCCCAGCGGACCTTTCACCAGAATTAACAAAGCATTTTAGGGGCTTGCGTATGTGGATATCCCTTCAATTATTTGGTGTTGCACCCTTTAGGGCAGCGTTGGAGGAAAAAATAGCATTATGCCAATATTTCTATAAAGAAGTGCAAAAATTAGGATTTGAAGTGGGTCCTGAACCCGATTTATCGATTGCCATTTTTAGGTATGTTCCCAAAACTGGGAATGTAAATGCTTTTAATCAAAATATTGTGGATCAAATAATGAAAGATGGCCGTCTCTTTTTATCCTCAACAACCCTGGACGGCGAATATTGGATACGATTTGCGGTTTTGTCGTTTAGGACCCATTTGGAACAGGTGCAATTGGCTTTACAATTGTTAAAGAAACTAGTCTGATGCTTATGGGGCTTTATTTCCCTCCATATAGTTTGTAAACCTCAGACCCTGCACTTAGAAATGCTCCAGTTCCATATACTTCAGACTTGTCAGGCCATGCCTTACCCGGTGCGGCACCTATGGGCTGTACATAACCCAGCATACCTTCTTTGGTAACATGGTTTACCATAGCAATCCATCCTCTTTTGACTGCTGTACCATAAATATCACTATCTAAAATTCCCTTGTTGATTCCCCAAGCCAACCCGTAGGTGTAAAATGAGGAACCACTGGTTTCAGGGGTTGGGTAAAATTCCTGTCCTAATAAACTCATAGCCCAATGGCCTTGGGGCGTTTGAATTTCAAGTAATTTCTTGGCCATCCTTTTATAGATTCTCAAGAAATACTTGTATTCCCTACTTTGAGGATTCAATTCATTCATGATATTCGTTAGACCGGCAAAAACCCAGCCATTTCCACGTGACCAAAAAATCTTAGTACCATGGTCCAATTTGCCCATAAAACTTTGGTCGCGGTAATACAAACCCTCCTTTTTGTCAAACAAAAAATCCGTTGTGGCCTTGTATTCCCTGATCATAAAATCCAGATACTTCTTCTCTCCAGTAATTCTATACAGTTTTGCCCAAACTGGAGGTGACATAAAAAGGGCATCGCACCAGTTCCATCTGGACTGGTGAAAAGGGGTTCGCCATTCCAACGAGGTCTTGGCCGGATGGTACATGATAAAATTGAACTGTTCTTTCGTCGGCCCGAGCATCTTCTCATCTTTAAACTTCCGATAAAGCTCTATGTACATTTGACCCACGGTATGGTCATCGGCATGGTATTTTCGATAATGAAGTTTCCAATCGTGTTTCTCGCCAATGTCCTTGAGCCAATAATAATAGCTGTCATCATCTGCCATAGCGGCCCATTTTACCATACCTACATATAAGGCACCGTTGGTCCAATCCAAAGGATGATGAGGTTTTTCTCGCCCACTGTATAGGTCGCTATAATGTGCAATTTGCCAATCTGCAACCTGCTTCATTACCTTTTTTACCTCTATAGGATTTATTTTTTGGCCATATGAGGTACTAACAACGCCAAATACTAAGAAAGCCAATAATAGTCCTGCTTTTTTCATTATTGTATCAATTGTTTAAAGAACATTCATTAATGTCCCTTACTGAATATTTATCCCAGGCATATAAAAGGACGTCATTTGATAATGTCCTTTATTTAATTTAGATGTCTAATTTTCAATCTGCTTCTATCGAAACCATAACCTCTTCTCCTTCATTTAATTCGGTAACGAGATGCGAATAGGGTCTCCCTCGACTAATACTTTGTAAACTTTTCTTTTTTTGACCATTCAAATACAAAAATTCGTGCGTTCCTGGAAATTGGGCCGACCACAATATGGTTTTGCCCTCTATATTTTTTACTATGGATTTTGATAATGCCCTATGGGTGAGCTCAATTTTATTCGAAAGTATTGGCACATTTTTCAATTTGGCCCATTCATTACTATTTTCCACTCTTGATACTGTAGAAAACGTATTTGACTCGGCATTCACATTGAGTCCCATTAAACCTCTTGTTATATGCTCAACTACTGTGAACGAATTTTCAGGATAGTCCCGTCTCTTATTTTCAACACTACATAAATCAATAATCATTTTATTGGCCATTGCAGCATCTCCATTTTCATAGAACATGATGGGTAAGTAAGACTTTAATTCGACTATCAGTTTATCAAAATTATCGCTGTAGGAATCTACTATAACTTTCACTTTATCCTGATCAGAAATTACATCGAAATAGTATAGATAATGTAAAAAGGCTTGATTTTCACCAATCATAAAATAATCAAAAGTATTATCGGCGTAAAGAATAGAACGATATTCTTGTTTTTCTTCATCCCACCAGAAGTTATCCAAAAATATTTCCTCATTTGCAGCTTTTAGATTAAACGCTTCGGATTTTGCAAAATCCCCATTTAGTTTGAGTATACCAGCATATGCCTTGTAGGCAGAAATCAAGGACGCTGTCATATCAATTCCCAATAAGGTCTCGCCTCTACCTCCTTCATTGTAGGTAGGTATACCACGGTTATTCCCAAATCTCGAAGTTGTATCTTCTTTACTCTCATGCAAAGATCGGTTACGTGCCAAAACTTCATTTGCACCCAGATCCCAATGGTCCACATAGTCAGTCATGCTCAATTGGTAAAATTGTTTTAGATCCGGATTTTCTAGATAGCTTTTATTTCCTGTCCAATTGTAAAGTCGATATGCAGTATAGGTAACATCAAAATTAGCGGGTAGGTTGTACCAAAAGTCTTTCTCATTCTCGTAGTCAACTGGAGCAGGTTTGTCGTGCCTATTAATTTCCCAATACGAGCAATAGTCCATTTTTTCAGATATATTCTGTGCAAATTTCACGAACATATTCATATTGTGTTTCCCTAATCCCAGAATTTCCGCTCCTATGGCCTGATGTGAAACGTCTCGCATGCAAAAGGCCTCACGATTAGGCAGCGCGGCCTCATACCAAAATCCCACAGGATCGGTACCATCGTGCGCATAGGAAAGTGCTTTGTTTTTAGCCCAATTAAATGCCTCGACCAATTCTTTGTTTGAAGCGTTGAACTCCAATTCTGAAGAGTTTATTTCTGACCTTATTTCTTGCGTTTTATTCGTTTGATTACCACAACCTTGGACTAAAAATACCAGGATAAGAAATACCCAAACATATGATTTATCCTGAGTTTTATTTAGGTGTTTCATATAATTGAAATTTTGGCCTTCTTGAGTTTTAACCATATAAATACATTTACTTATTCTTTATTGCTAATAAACCTTCCACCTAGCCATCCCATGGGAACATAAGCACCGAGGAGGTCAACGATTGTAAACCAAGTAGGGGAAGGGAGTAAGAAGATATTTGTAATACCCCCAATTAGAAAAAACACACCTATTGCTAGAGCGATTTTCATTTTATGGCTTGCAGCAATTATTGCTGCTAAAATTGCCCCAGCAAGGGTTCCCAGGGCATGGGCCAAAAATGGAAATATAAAATGTCTCGGTTGAAACAAATGCATGGATTCTTTAAGCCCCTCCATAGTAGTAACGTCTGCCCCATCTGGAGGGGAAATAATAGACCCGCTTATCATAATTATGCCCATGTTGACAACGCTACCGAAAACCAGTCCTGTTATAATCGCTAATATGTTTTTGAATATAGGATTCATGATTTCTTTTTTTTAATTCCGTATGCTCTTTTCGCACTATTAATTTGTTCGTTTTCTGTCGTTTCTGGATATAGCACATATTTGGGCGCAATAATTGGTTTAGCTTTTTCCATATTAATTTTTGTAATTGTTCTGAATGGAAATTTCCCACCTGTCATTTTGGTCAATATTATTTCCATTGCTGCGAATTCCGATTCCTTTTTTCCGATTATTTCGGCTTTTCCCTTAATCTGAAATCCTTTTTGCACCAAAATATCGATAAAGCTCACACATACATTTTGATTCTGCTTAATATTTCTCACAGTTTGGGGTGAAGCAATATTCGCTACAATAATTGAATCAATTCCAAAGTAGGTAAATATTTCTTTTGGTGAAACATTTGGTATGCTATCAGTGGATACAGTTGCAAGCCAACACAGCACACTTTTGTCTATATATTCTTTGATTTCCTTAGTTAGTTCCATTCTTTCAGCAATATGTGCTCTAACGTGTTTGTATATGGTCTGCACTAGGTGATCACGAGATTACGTAGCTCTGTAATTTATTAAACTGAAAGTTAATAAATTTTTAGGTTTAGCCCACAGGCTTGGCTAGTAGGATACGTTGTTGGTAAACGGTTAAAGGCAATGATAGAATCATTTCAGCGATTTCCAATTTATTAAGGTTGCTTTGAATTGCGACCTTCTTTTATGTTCAAAAAAATGATAGATCCAATTATTCCAATCAAAAAAAGAAGCGAGCTTAAATAAAACAAGCCTTCCAAAAATTCTAAATTATCACTTAGCGAAACCTCGGAAAGAAAAGTCTTTACAATAGCAATCACAATTAGTGCCATAAATACCATGGTGGAAATTCCTGTCAAGATCAAAAAGAATTTGGAGTAGCCACTAATTACAGTATGTTTAGCTCCCTGAAATAATTTGACTCCGCCAACGGATAATAGAAACAGTAGAAGGAGCGTGATATGTTCAAATGGGGTGTATTTCAAAAATCCACTCATAAAAGTAACAATGCCTAGCAGAATCATTAGGTAAACCGTTCCTTTTAACCTCGATAGATTATTTTGACTCATCATCGTTTTTTATCAATAAGTTGTATTCACTTACTTTTCAAATTCTGACTAACGTCAAATTTTTGTATTGATATTCAGGTTGTTATGATTCCGATTTCTTGGGGTTTCAGTTCAAATTTAGCTATATTCTTTTTTATTCTATTGACCATTTTCAGTTTTCGTTTTTGATCTAGGAACAGA
>JAAETN010000524.1 GCA_024228355.1 Maribacter sp.
ATCACTATCTCTGTCTCTATTAGAAGCAAGAAACACTTGTTTTACAAAATCTATCATATCCCTGTCAGATGTAAATTCGCCAATAGATGTTGCAAAGCCGCATCCCACATCACCGGCAAGAGATTCCATAAATGATTTACCCTTAGGGTCGTTTCCTATCCAGACCGTATAAAAGCAAGTCCTGTCTCCATAGCGATCATTGAGGACCCTTACTCTCATTTGTGGACTATCTTCCAGATTTTCACCATCACTGAGAAAAATTATAGCATTTTTGCCTTGAGTATTCTTAATCATACCTCTTGTCGCTCTTATGGCAATCCCCGCCGGACTGTTACCTTCGGCAGGGAAACTTACATTGTTTAAACTTTCCTCCAACTCTAACTTGGAATGAGTTGTCATTCCATAAACTGTCTCAGTCTGCCTCATCGGTTTCGCAATTCCATGACCAAATGTCTGAAGAACTCCGTTTATATTCATTTCAGGCATAGTATCGTTCATATGTTTTATAAAATCAGTAGCCACCTTAAATTTAGACTTATCTCCATAATCATCACCATGGTAGGTCACACTCATTGATGACGAGGCATCCAGTATGATAAAAAAGTTATCCACCTTTGGCACATAATTACCCATTTGAAACTCTTTATCCAGATTCTCAAGACGCGGAAAAAGTCCGGGATTAATTTTAACTTGTATACAGCCTGTAAGCAGTGAAACCAAAACTATTAAGGAAAAGGTCAATAAACGTTTTCTTTTCATAGCAACCCCCCAGGAGATTAGACATGGATCATTCATAAGTATTAGAAATAAAAAGAGCTTAATTAAATAAAGAAATTTCCTTCAGGGATGGATGTTTGTTCTACAATAAGCCTGTTAACCAAGGAAATATCTTAAAAAGTTTTAAAACGAAGACTAACGATAACTAAAGCAACTTGAAAAATCAAGCTAAATCAACATGAAAAAAAGGGGTGAATTTATCATAAAGGGCATTAAGTTTTTTCCTATAATATTCTATGTTTTCATCCGGATCCTCATGGTCCCACTGTGAAGCAAGTTTACAATTATCGAATACCCTTACCCTGCTTTTGTCACCAATTACGTAATAAGAGATTTGATCGCCAGGCTGATAATTGCGTGTTGACTTAATCGCCAATTCATACGCAGCAGCACCACTTCTTTTCTTTTTACTTATTTTCTCACTATAAGTAGCAAGAGACTCTTTCAATGTTTCCGTCTTGATAAACATCTTCTTGTCCCACTTATGATCCATAAGTTCCTGTATATACTTTTCTAGTAGATCGACCACCTTTGCCTCTTCTCCCTTAAGCACGAAAAAAAACATCTCTTCCATAAACTTTCGCTGGAATAGTTCCAACCCCCTGGAGCGCAAACCAGACCCTTTAATAATCATCTTGTCTTCGAAATCAAGAAGTACGTAATTCTTGATTTTATAACTGAACATAGCTTTATACCTACCTGCTAATTCCAGGTTTATCCCATCAGGTAGCGCATCTGACAATTCACGAATCAGTCCCGTCTCAGCATTCTTCGTCTTAATACTATCTGGTGGAACGAAAAATATACCATCCGTATCAATCTCTATCAACTTGCAATCATTGCCCTCCAACCATTTAACCATAGAATTGATAATACTCCTCCCTTTTTCAGTCACCTTGTTTGCCTGATCAAAATCACAAAAATTACCATAGGTAAACCCTAAATAACCGTAAAACGAATTAATGAGTATTTTGAATGTGGCCTGGAGCGCGTCAAAATACATCTTTTCAGATTTTGACTTTGCAACACTTACCATCTCCTTTGCCTTTAACCTGAAATCCTTTATGTCCTCGAGTAATGTACGAAAAATATTGAGTTCATCATTCTTTGGAAAATATTTGAATGCGAGCATTATTGACGGATATAATGATTGGACATCGCAATACAATACCCTGTTGACCACTCCTTGATGAAATATATCGGTATATCCACCAGAATATTCTCTGGTTTGGGAGGCCCTAGGTATCGAATGTTTAGCATTTATGTATTCTCTTACAAAGAGTGAATTTATTTTTGTCGCATTTCCTCTAATGATAGCATTTTGAAATGAATACGGAAAGATACGGGTTTGATAAAAAAAACTCTGGCTCAAAATTTCACTGATGGCCCTTGTCTCCCTGACATCATCCAGTCCGTATTTCAGAAGTTCATCCGGTTTGTTATCATAATACCAACTTAGCTTATCCGGTTCTATATATGTCCTTTTCGGTGACGCAACATTGAAATGTTTGGCTACACTCTTCAGGCCGTAGCTTTCCAGGTTCCTCGCGGTAACATCATACATCTGAGCGAGTAAATACGTATCTACAATGTGACGTCCGTACACCTCAAATTTCTTATAAGAAATTGTTCTTTCCGCGATATTTAAACGTGATGGATGAGACTTAACAACCTGCTTGCTTCTGCCAAGCGCTAAAGGCACCTTATGCCTTCTCGCGCGCGCCGCTATATATGTCAAATCAAAATTAAATATGTTGTGCCCCTCTATTACATCAGGATCTCTTAAAACAATCTGTTCAACCATAATCTCCAGCATTTTCTTTTCACTATGCTCTCTCCCTGAAATCACGTATTCCCAACCACTACTATCTGAAAGAGATATCACAGTAATCCTATCTTCTTCCCTATGTGGATTTGAAAATTCAAACCCCTCCGCACAATATGTTTCAATATCAAGTTGGCACCTGACCAAATCACCAAATGACATATCCTTAAAAAGAGTCCTTCCTGAAAGTAGAAGGTATTGATGGACAGGATCATTTAAATAAAAGAATGGTGCATTCAAACTTGACGGAGTTGCGCCGGTTATCTTTTTAAAATGCTTCAATAATAGCTGCAAATCCGACCATGTCTCCAAAAATACCAGATACTTATAATAAGCCTCACCCTTAAGTCTTTTCGCCTCAAACGTACCATCCCAATTATCCATATAAATAGTATCTTCAAGCAAAATAAATGGTCTGAAGGTTTCCTTCTTTGATAATACCTCGTTTGTCTTACGAAAGAATACCTCCATTACATTTTTACCATCAAACTCAACAGCCGTAATAAGAGGAGTAGAATCACGTCCAAATAGAATTTGATTCTCATGAAAAGATAACTTTTTGAATTTCATATTCATTTGTCTTATTAAAGTGAATTGAGGAATTGAAGGATTAGGATATTTTGTAATCCTTCAATCCCTAAATCCCTTAATTCTTAAATCCTTGAATAAGTATTCTATGTTTCAGTTTTCTTTTGTCCAGTAGAAATAAACATATTTATTTTTAACTTGGTTTTTTGCTATTGTTCTTTATAAAATAACATAATGAATACCGTTTCTAACGATCTTTTCCAATACATGGTGCGTATACGCCGCCAGATACACGAGCATCCGGAACTTGGGTATCAGGAAGAAAATACCTCTGCCATTATAACAGAAGAGTTAAAAAAGCTTGGCATAAAGGCAACTACAGGGATAGGGAAAACTGGTGTGATAGGACAAATCAGTTCTAACCAGGATGGCCCGGTAGTAGCATTAAGGGCAGATATGGACGCATTAGCTATTCATGAAGAAACCGGGCTTGAATTCGCGTCAAAAATAGATGGTATAATGCATGCATGCGGCCATGACGGACACGTTGCAATGTTACTCGGAGCCGCGTCTTTACTAAAAGAAACCCTAAAAACCGGAAGTGTATTACTTGTATTTCAACCAGCGGAAGAGGGTGGCGGTGGCGCTCAAAAGATCATGGATTCCGGGCTACTTGATAAAGCAAAAGCAATATTCGCATGTCACTTGGACAGACATTATAAAGTCGGAAAATTAGTCGTACAAGCAGGTCCCATTTCAGCTTTTACTGATAGGTTTAATATAACTATTAAGGGCAAAGGAGGTCACGCGGCACAACCACATGATGCCATTGATGCTATCGTTGTTGCCAGTCTTATCGTAATGTCCCTGCAAACAATAGTTTCCAGAGAAGTGAATCCTATGCATCCCTCCATCGTTTCAGTGGGTCAAATCAATGGAGGCTCAGTACCAAATGCCGTGGCAGAGAACGCAAGGCTTTCCGGCACAATCCGCACAACAGATACTCACACAAGGAAACTGATAATGGCAGGTATCACGCGTATTGCTAATGCAGCAGGAACACTTCACAATGCCAATGTTGACATAGAGTTTGTTAAAGGCTATCCGTCTGTTATTAATACCTTAGAAGAGTCAGTAATTGCCAGAACGGTAATTAAAAATATTCTCGGAGAGGAGGCCCTTGTCGATACCCAATTTGCAAGTATGGGAGGAGAAGATTTCTCATTTTATCTTGAAAAAATACCAGGATGTCTTGTAAGATTGGGATCTCAAAAAGCTGGTTTAGAAAGTATACCGGCTCATAGCTCTACCTTCGATTTTGATGAAAATGCCCTTGGTATTGGAGCCGCATTCATGGCAGAAACGGCAAAACTGACAATCAATCATTTGTCAAAGAAAGCCTGATTTTGTTGTCTTAGGGTTTGAGCATTCACAATATTCCAACATCATATTTAAGCATTTCCATAATATACTGGCCATATCCATTTTTCATTAACGGTCTTGCCAGTTCTTCTAACTGCTCGGAATTTATAAACCCCATGCGATATGCTATTTCCTCAATACATGCGACTTTTAATCCCTGCCTTGTCTCAATAGTCTCAATAAAGTTAGCCGCTTGTATAAGAGTCTCATGTGTGCCTGTATCCAACCATGCAACGCCCCTTCCAAACTTTTCTATATGGAGAGCATCCATCTGCATGTATGTACGGTTTACATCCGTAATCTCAAGTTCTCCTCTTGCCGAAGGCTTAAGCTCAGAAGCAATGTCCAGTACTCTATTATCATAAAAGTATAAGCCCGTTATCGCATAGTTGGATTTGGGGTAAACTGGTTTTTCTTCTATGTCTACAGCCTGCCCTGATTCATTGAAAACAGCTACTCCATAACGCTCAGGATCCCGTACCCAATAACCAAAGACAGTAGCCCCCTGATTTTTGGCAAATGAATTTTTCAACTTTAAAGGAAGGTTTTCTCCGTAAAAAATATTATCACCTAGTATCAGGCAAACATTATCGTCTCCCACGAAATCACGCCCAATTATAAATGCCTGGGCTAATCCTTCCGGACGTGGCTGTTCGGCATAAGTAAACGATAGTCCAAATTGTGAGCCGTCTCCCAAAAGCCTACTGAAAAGATGCAAATCCTCAGGGGTAGATATAATTAAGATCTCACGTATACCAGAAAACATGAGCACGGAAAGAGGGTAGAAAATCATGGGTTTATCATATACAGGCAAAAGCTGTTTACTTACTACTTTGGTAATCGGATAAAGTCGAGTCCCTGAACCACCGGCAAGTATTATCCCTTTCTTAGTCATTCCTCATTTTTCTCCAACAAATCGATCAGTTGACGTGCCAAGCTTACGATCTTGATAATTTTTCTCTATCCATTTACGATAATCCCCACTTTGAATTGATTTTACCCAATCCATATTCTTCAGATACCAATCTATAGTAATTTCAAAGGCATCCTCAAAACAATGTTTTGGACTCCACCCCAATTCCATTTTTATTTTTGTCATGTCGATAGCATAACGCCTATCATGTCCTGGACGATCAGCAACATATTGAATCAGTTTCCGACTTGAACCATTCCCGGAACGGCTCAGACGATTATCCATAAGATCACAGAGAAGATTCACTATCTCTATGTTTTGACGCTCGGCATTACCCCCAATATTATAAGTCTCACCAGGTTTCCCTCCTTCCACTGCCTTAATAATTGCCTCACAATGATCTACAACATAAAGCCAGTCTCGAACGTTTTTACCATCTCCATAAACCGGTAACGGTTTTCCATCTAAAATATTCAATATCATCAAAGGAATAAGTTTTTCAGGAAACTGATACGGACCATAATTGTTAGAACAATTTGTGATAATAGTAGGCAAGTTGTATGTGTGGAAATAGGCCTTTACAAAGTGATCTGAAGATGCCTTTGAGGCAGAATAGGGGCTGGAAGGGTCATATGGTGTCTCTTCTTTGAAGTGTCCTTGTGGGCCAAGGCTACCATACACCTCATCAGTAGATACATGCAGGAAGCAGAACCCTTCAGGTCTTCCCCTGTCTTCCCACGATTTAAGACTCACCTCAAGGAGACAAAATGTACCCTGCACATTTGTATCTACAAATGCCTTTGGCCCTAGAATGGACCTGTCCACATGGGATTCAGCGGCAAAGTGAATTACATATTCGAAATTCTCTTTAGAAAATAATTGCTCAAGAAGGATAGTATCCCTTATATCACCATGCACAAAATGAAGTCTTTCACCAAGTTCTGATTTCAGAGCATCAAAATTGGCAGGATTTCCAGCATACGTCAGTGCATCCAGATTAACTATGTGCCAATCCGGTCTCACCGTCAATGCATGGCGGATAAAATTTGTCCCTATAAACCCTGAACCACCGGTCACAAGAATCCTTTTTTTTATATTCTCTCCCATGAAAATCCAATAATCTCTAATTCCTTCGTTATTGACCGACAAACCTGAAAAGAAAACTGAAGCCATTGTTGATTCTCAGTCTACTTCCTTAACACAAGTTCGACAATGACATGGGTGACGGAGAGGGGAACAAAAGATTGTATTTTGAGGTATACATTTATCGTAGAACAACCACTAAAACAGTTTCTCCGCAAAACATATAAATAGAATAATATGGGATTCCTGGTTTTGCTAGAAAAAAAGATTATGATCTTATAAAAAATAATTTACTAATTAACGTATTACATACAAAATATTTGGAGCTATTCAACTACAATCAGATCCTTAATTTTATTAAATATCTTGTCTCCTACGCCTTTTACGTTTTTCAAGTCTTCAATTTTAACGAATAGCCCAGCTTCCTTACGATGTTCAACTATAGAGTGAGCCTTCTTTTCTCCGACACCTTTCAATGCAGTTAATTCCTCAACAGTTGCGGTGTTAATATTTATCTTTGCATTGTCTTCCGCAACTGCTACTCCACCAACAAATGATATTAAGGCTACAAATATTAATACAAAATATACTTTACGAATAACTTCCATGTTATTTCTCCTTTCCAAAACTGGAATCCCATATAGTTAAGTTAGTTGTGAGCGTAATTTTTATGAATGGTGATTGTTGAAGGCGGAAAATTATTTTTGTAACCCAACCTGGCCAAACCAGAACCAAAAAAGGGGATGCATGTCTTAAGCAAAATTGAGCTTTCTTATGTATCTTCCGTTACGGCCAAGTTGCAAAATGAAAATCTACGGTTTTCAAACTTTCCCTGCAAATTTAAACTTGCAAGATGCTTTATATAAATTAAACTACTGAAACACAATCTACTAAATTTAATGTTCCAACATTCTGTGTATCCATATCATTCAACTCATCCGTAGGAAATTCTTCTGTAAGCAGCAACAAACATTGATGGTCACTCCTCAATAACTTAATATCCTGAACATTAAATCCCAGTATTTTTTCATTTGTGATTTTTGCTCTCTCAAGAAAAAAACCTTGGAAGGGGTAGTCCATTTTTGACACCACCATATAAGCAATC
>JAAETN010000525.1 GCA_024228355.1 Maribacter sp.
ATATGAATTTTGGATAACATTTTAATGGGAATTACATTGCCTTCTGACGCCGCGAATAAAATTCTTGGAATACTTAACACCTGGCTACTTATGCTTCCAAACATAGAAATAGCTGCGCCAATGGTTAATAATCCGAATCCGATGGGGCCAAATATATTTTTGGCGACTTCACCTAATGGGTTTTCTGTAAATGAAGGAAGTGATGATCCTAAAACACCTTGTGAAACGGTTTGAACCAATACATAAATTAGTACCAATATAAAGATGCTAAAAAGTATGGCCCGAGGAATTGTTTTTTGAGGATTTCGCACTTCACCACTCACAGAAAGTGCTATTTCCCCTCCCGAAAAAGCAAATAATAAGATAAGTGATGTGGTCCCAATTTGTTGCAATGAGGGTGTAGAATCCCAAATCAAATTGGTTAAATGAACATCTTTAAACCCAATTAACATTATTAATAAAAGTGGCGCAATTTTGATAATAGTTATTATCTTAACAAAACCAATTCCTTTTTTAATACCAATTACATTAACATATCCCAATCCAGAGAACAGAAAAACAAAAAATAAAATTCGCGTTATTTCACCTTGGAAAAAAGGAAATACTTCAAAAATTATAACTACAACTGCATTGGCAATAGCGCCAACACCTGTTATTGACGCCAGTAACATAAGACAAGCAGTCAAGAATCCAGGATATTTCCCAAAGGTTTTTTCAATATAAATATAAACGCCACCGGTATCTGTTATTATACTACCAACTTCGGCAAAACATAACATCATTAAGGTAATTGAAATACCGCAAAATACATATGCTAGGATACTTGCAGCACCAAGATCTGCTGCAATAATTGCAGGTAACACAAATATTCCTGACCCAATTACGGTATTTATAATATTAGAACTAAGCCCTAAAAAACCAATTTCTCTTTTTAAGTTCCTTTTATTTTTATTCATATCTGTTATTGTGTCAGCATATTGCAACAAACGGTTTGAATATGGTGTGTTTGGCGATTCAATTATTCAATCTTTCAGTTTAAACAAGACTTCTAGTTGCTGCCATCCTCATTTTTAGTACTATCTCCCAAAAGGCATATAATAGGTATTTGCTGAGTTTATTTTCAGTCAAAAGTTGCTGCCTAATATGTCTGAATAACTTTATCATACTTTTTACTTTAAACGCCCACGCGCCAGTCCGGCCCATTCGCTAAAAATGTCTACCAGACATTTTCTTGGCGCTCTGTCCTGGAAGAAGTTGATCATATGGAATAGTGGTTGGTGTAACCTTAACAAGGTACTGAAATATTTTATTCCAATAATTTGTATTCTATTGGACTTACCATATGGGCAGGTACAATTATACCTTTAATTATTAGTTACATATTTGCTCTAACTACAACTTTGGGAAGTGCTGTAAAAAGACCTGTTTACGAACGAAACAAAGAGGAAAAACAATGTTCTGAAAGACCTTTGTTTAACGGGAAAATCCACAAATCAAAAATTGAACGGTAAATTGTATGAGTAGTGGCAGATTGGGTGGTAATTTTCTATCAAACCGCATTACGGTCTGAGCGGGCTATAAACCTTAATTTTTGCACTTTCCTTGCCATTACTTTTACAAAACGTTGTGTGGCGTAATTTATTTATTCATCTTATCTGCAGGTATAACGCATCGAAATCCAATCCAATGCATCCTGGCAGAAGAAGGGGTCAATACTTTTCGATAACTACATCGCACATGCCAGCTGGGGTCATACCAAGACCCTCCTCTACCAATCTTTAAAGTTCCATTACCAGGTCCTTTTGGATTTAACTTTGGTGAATTTGAATAATACTCATCAGCATACCAATCATTTACCCATTCATGGACATTACCTGTCATGTCCAAAGCACCACACCAACTTGCTCCCAAAGGATAACTGCCAACTTGCTCCCAAAGGATAACTGCCAACTGGGCCCCATTGTGGATGCCCATCTGTAAAAGCGGTGTCTTTCCCTAAATTATCAAAGTTAAAAGTTGAATCACAGTAGTTTACTAAATTGCCATTAAATTCATTTCCCCATGGATAAATATTGTTTGATTTACCCTTTGCTGAATATTCCCATTCCGCTTCAGTTGGCAACCTTCCACTGATCCAGTTGCAATAAGCTTTTGCTCCATACCAAGAAACTTCAATAACCGGATAATTTTCATAACCGGTATTTGGAGTATAAACTCCGTCTATTTCTTGAATATGTCCGTAAATTACTTTTCTGTGACCAGCACCAGGTTCAAACCATTTAACACCATTTGTTGTTTGATTTCCTTTAATATTTAAAAACTTGCAAAATTGAGCATTTGTCACTTCAGTTTTATCTATCCAAAAAGCATCTATATGTACTTCGTGCTGTGGTTGTTCTTGATTTGAATATATGTGTCTTTGACAGTCCCTTACTCCTTGATACATTTTTTTACAGTCATCCATCGCCTTATCTATTTGCTTATCACTACTACCCATCAAAAATGTACCGGAAGGGACAAATACCATTTCCATTGAATCTTTTTTCCTCAATCTAGTATCACCTAAATCATAATCAGACTTTGTATTTTGAATTAATTGGGAAAGGATCAAAATAATTATTACATATACTTTCATAACATTCTTAAGTAATTAAGTATCCTATCTATGATGAATACATTTGAACAATTCCATGAGTTTTTTGAAATTCTTATGCCACACAACAATTCGATGGCATCATTGATGATATCCCACTCATAAGACCTAAGGTAACAAATCCTAGTAATCAAGCCACTTACAGCACCCTAGTAGTGTTATATCCGTATAATATACTATTACAAACGTTTACATCGGAATCATCTTGACCTATTTTTGGGATAGTATATTTAAACGGCCGATTAATAAAACAGAATGTAGAAAAATGCCGTTGTCCCTGAAAACGTTCCATTTACGTAACAACGGTTAGTGTAGGGATCATTGCCGACCTCAGGGCTACCATGACCGATACACCCCTTTGTTGGAAGTCGTTTTTTATTAATCCACATTAGCATCTAATTCAGTATCAATCAATTTAATAATGATTTCAATTTCGTCTATGGTAGAATTGTAATTTTTGTCTTTTTCAGCCATTATCCTTAGTAATGACAATATAATGTTTTGAAATTCTAACGTGTAGAGATTATCTGGCTTTTGAACTTCACCTGTTGAAAACTTGACAACATGGTTTATGTTTGGGATTACATATGTGATTATAGCATCATAATGAATGTTTTCTACTCTGTTGATTAAAAGATATCGTTCTTCTAACTCTCGGATGCCTTCAATAATCCTGGGGTGGCGTAGGAGTTTTATTTCTCCGCTATTCATAATAGTTTCGTAAATGTTGCCCTTTCTATCAAAATCAGAATAAGTTGGAAGGTTTATAGCTATCTTCCCAAGGGTGTCAATTTTAGTTTTATCATTAAGCTCAATAATTTCATTTGCATATTTAAACTGAACAATATGCCCATTATTATAGTCTTTTTGACTCTGAATTTGGGTTTTATCTTTCGTAATTTGATCTCTTAGGTTCTTGTAAATTGTTAATTCATCACTCCTTTTTATTCGATTATCGTTCCATGTATTGACTTGAAATGCCAAAAGAATTCCGATCATTACTAGTAAAATTTCGCCAATAGCATACAATAAGTACTTTTTTAAATTTCCTTTTTTAATTAATACTTGTCTTACTTTTCTGAATAATTTCATTATGTGTTTTTATTTCCTAATGACCTTCAACAATTCGATAAAGGGCATATGTTCATTATTTGCAATGTATGAATATTCATAAGTTGAAATAAGATTTCTATTTAATATTTCTAGTACATAAAACTGCCGATTAAAAGAATGGAATGGAAAAAAAGCCAATGTCCCGAAAAACGTTCGTTTTACGGGACATTATATAAGATTCATTGTATCAACTGTTCGAATAATTTTTCGGTTCTGACTTTATCATCGTCCTTAATGCTACGTATTTAATTCTTGATTCCATTAATTTCATTAATCATCCCATTTGCATTTTTACCTATTTGTCCATCTGATTCCCAAGTGACTAATGGTGGATTCATCCACTTTTATCTGAAGATTTACATTACCAGAATCGGACAAAATGAGCGGTTGACGGCTGCAGTATGCATTGGGATAAAATTCCTGTACCATTCGTTTTTTAAATTCAAAATTTAATTCGGATAAATTTGTCCGATATAAAAATACCCCTATCTTTGTTGCGAAATTAAACACAACCTAAATGTTTTCAAAAGCATGTGAATATGGTATTAGGGCTTCCACCTATATCGCCTTGCAATCCCACGAAGGCAAACGGGCCAGCTTAAAGGACATTGCCAGGGAAACAGATTCCCCGGTAGCATTCACAGCGAAGATTTTACAGCAATTGTCCAAGAATAAAATTATTGATTCGGTCCAGGGAGCAGCAGGAGGGTTCGAGATTGTAAAAAGTAAGATCAACCATATAAAATTAAGCGAAATCGTTTATGCCATCGATGGGGATAATGTTTATATGGGATGCGGACTTGGCTTGGAGAAATGCAATGCCAATAAGCCCTGTCCGGTGCACGACAAATTTGTTGCCATACGAGATGATCTTAGGGATATGTTGGAGAACACTACGTTATACGAAATGACTTCCGGGTTAGAGGTAGGCTTAACATATTTAAAACGGTAAAAAAAATTGATTCAAAATAGGACAATTTTGTCCTATTTAATTTTTCAAAACATAGAAGTACTTAATTTAATTTATCATGGAAAAAACGCTTAAAAAAAACATTGGAGAAATAGTGGCCGAAGACTACCGTACGGCACAAATTTTTAAAAATCATAAAATAGATTTTTGCTGTAGAGGCAATAGGAGCATTCAAGAAGTGGCAGAGAAAAACAAGTTGGATGCCGACCTTCTTTTAAAGGAAATTGAGGAAATACAGCACCAAAACAATTCGGACAACATAGATTTTAAATCATGGCCATTAGATCTGCTTGCCGATTATATAGAGAAAAAACATCATCGCTATGTAGAGGAACGAATTCCGGTTTTAACACAATACTTGAACAAACTCTGCCAGGTTCATGGCGAACTACACCCCGAACTATTTGAAATTACAGAACATTTCAACGCATCCGCCGGTGAATTGGCCAAGCATATGAAGAAAGAAGAATTGGTGGTATTCCCGGCAGTTCGTAAAATGGTGCAAGTAAAACAGACCGGCGGCCAAATGGAACCCTTTCATTATGGCACCATTCAAAACCCGATCCACGTAATGATGCAAGAACATGATAACGAAGGTGAACGGTTTAGACAAATTGAGGTGCTGAGCGGTAATTACACTTCCCCGGCAGATGCTTGCACCACCTATACTGTGGCATTTTCATTGCTTAAGGAATTTGAAGAAGACCTACACAACCACATTCATCTAGAAAACAACATCCTTTTCCCTAAAGCAGCGGAATTGGAAAAACAGTTGGCTGATCCCAGATAATGCATAAACCAGGAATGAAGACGCCACCCATCAAAAGGAACAAGGCATTGATACAAGTAAGTCGTGATCACCATCGCGGCTTGCTTCTATGTTGGAAAATACGGACCGGTTTTTCCAAAGGTGTAGCAATTGAAAGAATAAAACAGTATACAGATTGGTTCTTTGAAACACATTTAGTTCCCCATTTTGATCTTGAGGAAAAATATATGTTCCCTATTCTGGGCGACAAAAATGAACTTGTAAAAAGAGCCCTTACCGAACATCGAAGATTGATTCGCCTTTTTACAAACACCAATTCGATTTCAAAATCGTTGAGTTTGATAGTGGAAGAACTGGAACAACACATCCGGTTCGAGGAACGGGTACTTTTTAATGAAATACAAAAAGCCGCCACTGAAAAACAACTAAAAACAATTTCAGAACTGCATAATGATGCAAAGCTTCAGGATAATACAGATGATGAGTTCTGGAAATAAAAATCCGAAAAGGGTAAACCAGAGGAATACTGGCGTCCTGCGGTCTTGTGCCTTGCGCAGGATATTTCTGATAGATCAAATGCACTTGAGATTATGAAATCGATTTCTTATCGCCAAGGTTTCGGCACCTATATCCATTTTGAGAAGGCCTACTTTTCCAAAGAATCCAAACTTAATGCAGAGATGAAGCTGGAAAAGTTGATCAATATTTCTTCCTCCACTAAATCCAATGTCTATTTACAGACAATTATTTCGCCCTCAAATATCGCAGCAATGGTTCAGGCCATTTAACAGCCGGGATTTTCGGGCAAGCCGAACAACATGATGCTTTTTGAATATAGAAAAGATGATAAAGAATGGCTGATGGCCATATTGGATAACTATAGTATATTGAAAGTCGCCAATTATGATCTGTGTATTTTGGCAAGTTCGAACAAAGGGTTTGGACGCAAAAAAGATATTCATATATGGATACGCAAAGAGGATTCCGTAAATGTAAATCTTAATATCTTATATTATTATTGGGCATCCCGATTGGAAGAAAGGAAAAATTAAGATTTTCGCTACCTTTTCCGAGGAACACCTTAAACAGGAACAGGAGAGCCTGATTAAATTAACCTCTAATGCCCGCCTACCGATATCGGCCAAAAATATAGAATTTATTCCTATGGAGAAGGGCATGGACAGAAAACGGTTGATCAACGAATACTTAGTTGGTGCGGACCTTACCTTAATAGGTTTTCATGAAGGTATGATTCGGTCAGATTATGGGATTGAAACCTTTGGAGGATATGACAAGATGGGCAATGTTTTATTTGTAAATACCCTTAATTCCAGATTCATAAAATAGAATAAATTATTCTCTCTTTAAACTGTTGTAAATATTAGTTCGTAAAACGGCCGTTAAAAAGTACGTGATAAGAATCGGGTGATGTCCTATTAAACGTTCTTATTATGGAACTTTTCAAGAAACAAGATTTTATCCCCATTCTTTTATAGAAACAACTATGTATTTCGTTTTAACAATACTCTTGTTATATAAGGCGTTATCTAATAGCTTCTACGCGCATTACTTCACCGGCCCCAACTACGACGTTGACCCATGAAATTTTGTTCCCATTGATGGGAAGTATTTCAATCACCGATTCAACGGGTTTTCCATTGACATGCAATGTTTTATAGGCACCGGCAAAACAGGCTTTCCATTGTAATTGAGGACCGGAATTATTGGTGAATTCAGTTTTGGTACTTCCCTCATGGCGAACTGAAATATCATTTCTTTTGAGCGGGATATGGTTCATTTCAGCCCATTCCGTTGCATCTGTCAACCTCGATTTGGTTATAAAATTTTGTTCGGAAAATTGACCTGTTTTAATCGTACTGCGGCTTGCGTAGGGTCCCAGCTCCACACCCATTAGTCCTTCTACCATAGCTCCAATAGCGCCGAAAGGAGCTTCTGGATACTCCCTCCTTTCAGATCTGAACACAAAAAGAAGCATCTGGCGTGCTCTCTCGGGCTCTTCGTAACGATAAAGGGTTTCCGGTAGATGTGATAAAACTTCAATACCACTGCTTGGCGCTTTGGGTAGTTTATTAATGAGTGCCTCTAGGGTCTTTTTATGTTTTACGTTGTCTTTGGCAGCACTCGTATACAGTATGCTGGGTATGCCGGACCCATTTCCGTCCTTTTTCAACGCATGGTTCTTATCCAGATGGGTGAAATACTGTTGGGTATTCTTATCCCACCAAACGGTGTTTATGAAATTTCGTACTTCATCCGCCTTTTTAAAGAAAGTTTCCGCTTCGGCATCATCACGGCGAATGACCTGAATATTGGCGTAAGACGCAAATGCTACTTGCTGATTGGCCAATAGATCAAGGTTTGCCACATAATCGGCATCGCCCTCATCGTATCCGGGAATTCCCCGGTTGTTTTTAAATTTACGGCTGTTTTGAGGGGAATTATTCATAAAACGGTCCCTTTGCATCACTTTATCAATCCCAATATCCCACCTATCAACATAATCGTACACCGTACGCTGGTAGAAATTAAGAAATACAGGGTCGTTCAGATAGGCCTGGTCCCCCGTAAGGTTGTACATTCTAAAACAACAATTAAGAATATCGAAGTTGGCGGGCAGATTGTACCAAAACTCCTCATCGTTCAGATAATCCTGAAGTGCCGGTGTCCCATGGCGGTTAATCTCCCAGAGGCTACACCAGTCCCTGGAGTCGGATACATTTTCCGCAAAGGCTCGCAGCATATTTTTTGTATGTGCGGCCAGCCCTAAGTAATGGGCACCCAAGGCCTGATGTGAAACATCACGCATGCAAAAAACCTCCCGGCCCGGTAGAGCAGCTTCGTACCATAAGCCGACTGCATCCCCTTCAAAAGCATAGGCCAGGGCTTGTTTCTTTGCCCAGTCGAAAACCTCTTTTAGCGCATTATCCGAACTATTGAAGGTGATTTTTGAAGAAGTGTTTACAAAACTATCAGAGCCATGATCTGAATCCTGGCCAAAAACCAGTGAACAGGAAAAAATTCCAAGTACTACAAAAAAATCCCTCATATCAGTTTATATTAAATTAGTAACAATTCGAAAATTCGGCAATGTTTATATGGTGAACCGCTCCCTTAGAACGTTCGTATTTGTAAATGGATTTTCCAATATAGGAAAGTTTAACTGGA
>JAAETN010000526.1 GCA_024228355.1 Maribacter sp.
GGCGTAATCGAAGGTAGAGATGAATTTCTTGACAAAGCAATAGAACTTACGATTCAAAAATAACTAGGGCCGCATAGAAAAGCATTAAAACTAAAGTTCTAATAAACGATCCTTGTTTTTAACTTTTAGGTTTAGGAAAGAAGTTGGGAATAAAAATTATCTGTCCCATAAAATGTTCGTTTATTTGGGTTCTGATATTGAACTATATAGGCCGTAATTAATAATTCCCCCTATTTATCCCCCTAAAAATTTAAAAACCCTTGAAAATCAATTGATTAACAAGGGTTTAAGTACTCGAGATGGGACTTGAACCCATACGGCCATAATGGCCATTGGATTTTAAGTCCAACGTGTCTACCAATTCCACCACTCGAGCTTGTCCACCGAAGGCGCGACCTTTCTACCGATGATTTGGCGTCAAAGCCTTAAGTTGAAGGTAGTAATATGAGCGAAAAACGGTCCCGATAACTATCGGGAGAATACTGACTCAAGGTCAGCATCTTGACATTCCGCAGGGCGGAATCGTCAATGGCCCGCGACCAAGGTCGCAAGAAAGATTAACTTCCCAATCACCGTTATTCACTTTCAAAAAACAGAGCGAAAAACGGGATTCGAACCCGCGACCCCCACCTTGGCAAGGTGATGCTCTACCAACTGAGCTATTTTCGCATTTTAAAAGAACTGCACATCATCAAAGATGCGGACCTGTCTACCGATAGGCAGGTGCAAATTTAATACATTTCTATAAAAAGCAAAGGAATTTATTGAAAAAGCGGATAATATTTTACGAACTGGCTTTCCTGTTTTTAGTAAGTAATCTTTTGATTTCATTAAGCTTCATCAAAGCCTCTACAGGGGTGAGGGTATTGATATCCAAATGGGTGATTTCTTCCTTGATCTGTTCCAATAATGGGTCATCTAAATTAAAGAAACTGAGTTGCATTTCATTTTGAACCGATTGTAACTTATCCGTTAATTCCTCACTGGAATGGGATTTTTCTAATTTCTTTAGAATTTTATTCGCTTTTTGGATTACCTGTTGGGGCATACCGGCCATTTTCGCTACATGTATACCAAAACTATGTTCGCTGCCGCCAGGTGTCAGTTTTCGTAAAAACAGGACCTTGTCTTTTAATTCCTTGATAGAGACGTTATAATTCTTGATTCGTTCAAAGGTCGATGCCATTTCATTGAGTTCATGATAATGGGTGGCAAAAAGGGTTTTGGCCCGCGTGGGATGCTCATGTAAATATTCAGATATGGCCCAAGCAATTGAAATACCATCATAGGTACTAGTGCCGCGCCCTATTTCATCCAAAAGTATAAGACTCCGTTCTGAAAGGTTGTTCAAAATAGATGCCGTTTCGTTCATCTCGACCATGAATGTAGATTCTCCCATTGAGATATTGTCACTGGCACCTACCCGGGTGAAAACCTTATCTACATACCCGATTTTGGCAGATTCAGCAGGTACGAAACTGCCCATTTGGGCCAATAATACAATTAAGGCGGTTTGTCGTAATATGGCCGATTTACCACTCATATTTGGCCCAGTGATCATAATAATCTGCTGGTTTTCGCGATTAAGGCTAACATCATTGGGAATATAGGCTTCGCCAAGCGGTAATTGTTTTTCGATTACAGGATGACGCCCACCTAAGATTTCCAATTCCGTTGAATCATTGAGCTGTGGCTCGTTGTAATCATTATCTTTTGCCAATTGGGTAAATCCACAAAGACAATCCAAAGTAGCTATTTGTTGCGCATTGTTCTGTACTGGTACAATGTATTCTTGCATCCACACAACCAATTGTGCAAATAATTGTTGTTCCAAGTGTAGAATACGTTCTTCCGCTCCAAGAATTTTAGCTTCGTATTCCTTTAATTCTTCGGTTATATATCGTTCTGCACTGACGAGGGTCTGTTTACGGATCCATTCTTCAGGGACTTTGTCTTTGTGGGTATTTCTTACTTCAATATAATAGCCAAATACATTGTTCGATGCTATTTTTAATGAAGAAATGCCAGTTCGTTCTGTCTCCCGTTCCAACATTTTGTTGAGATACTCTTTCCCTGAAAAGGCCAACCCGCGAAGTTCGTCCAATTCGTCCGAATAACCTTGGGCAATGACATTACCTTTCAATACATTTACTGGTGCCTCTTCATTGACCATCTCTTTGATCTTGGCCCGTAGCAAATCACAGGAATGAATTTGGTCACCTATTAAATTCAGGGCCTCATTCCCACAAGTTGTTGTTAGTTGTTTAATCGGGATGGTCGCTTCCAAAGAGTTTTTTAGTTGTATTACTTCCTTAGGATTTATCTTTCCGGTAGCTACTTTTGAAATTAGTCGCTCCAAATCCCCCATCTGTTTAATGTTGTGTTGCAATTTGTGCAAAACAGTTTCATCTTTATTCAGATATGAAATTACTTGATGTCTCCTTCTTATCTTTTCAATGCTTTTAAGGGGCAGGGCCAACCAACGTTTCAGCATTCTACCACCCATTGGTGATAAGGTTTTGTCAATAACATCCAATAAGGTAACGGCGTTTACATTAGTAGAATGATAGAGTTCAAGGTTCTTAATGGTAAACCTGTCCATCCAAATATACTCTTCCTCTGCGATACGTTTTAAGGTATTAATATGTTGCAGTTGTCTATGTTGGGTTTCGGACAAATAATGCAGTACAACACCTGAGGCAATAATTCCCTGACTTAATTGATCTACCCCGAACCCTTTTAAGGTAGTGGTCTTAAAATGAGTGGTCAGCATTTCGATGGCATAATCTTCTTGAAACAGCCAATCTTCGGTAAAAAAGGTATGGAATTCTTTACCGAAAATCTCCAAGAATTCTTTTTTGTGGGCTTTGGAAACCAAAATTTCATTGGGGTCAAAGTTCTGAAGTAGTTTGTCTATTTGCTCCTCATTACCTTCGGCAGTCAGGAATTCCCCAGTAGATATATCTAAAAAAGAGACACCCAATAATTTTCTTCCAAAATGAACGGCACACAAAAAATTGTTGGTTTTTGCGTTAAGAATATCATCATTTAGTGCAACTCCAGGTGTAACCAATTCTGTCACACCTCTTTTTACAATACTTTTCGTAAGCTTAGGGTCTTCCAATTGGTCGCAAATAGCAACACGCTGGCCAGCCTTCACCAGCTTAGGGAGATAGGTGTTTAGTGAATGATGGGGGAAACCTGCAAGTTCTGTACGATCACCTCCATTATTTCGATGGGTAAGGATAATGCCCAATATTTTTGAGGCTTTAACAGCATCTTCTCCGAAAGTTTCATAGAAATCGCCTACACGAAACAACAATAATGCATCAGGATATTTGGTCTTGATGGTATTATATTGTTGCATTAAAGGTGTAACCTTTTTTGTTTTTTCGGTTTTTTTCAAAGCGATTTGAATAACTTATTTTTGTATCGTACTTCGTAAAACGAAAATACCAATTTTGACCTGTAAAAGTCATCATTGTTAATATGTTTGAAAAAGTTTATTCCTTCAATATTTATAGGGTTCTTTATCCTGTTTTGTTTAGAGCTTGTACCAAAACCAAAAAATGCGTAAACTAAAAAACGAAGAATTAAACCGATTGGATATCGAAGCCTTCAAAGAGGCAGAGAAAACCCCAATGTGTATCGTCCTTGATAATATTCGTAGTTTGAACAATATTGGTTCGGTATTTAGAACTGCTGATGCTTTTCTAATCGAAAAAATCTACCTCTGTGGCATTACGGCGACACCGCCACATAAGGATATTCGTAAAACTGCCCTTGGTGCTACAGATAGTGTTGTTTGGGAATATAGAAAGGATACCTTAGAATTGGTTGAGGAACTAAAAACTATTGGTTATCAAGTAATATCGGTCGAGCAAGCGGAAAATGCCCAAAAGCTTAACGAATTTTCAGTTAATAAATCTGAAAAATATGCACTTGTATTCGGTAATGAGGTTAAAGGTGTGTCACAGGAAGTGGTAAGTGCCAGCAATAAGGTATTTGAAATCCCACAGTATGGTACCAAGCACTCATTGAATATTTCCGTAAGTGTAGGAATTGTAGTTTGGGACCTTTGGTCAAAGTTGAACCAATAAAAAACCCTGATGTTTAAATCAGGGTCTTTCGATATATAGTTTGAGTTAGTTAGTTGCTCTATTGAGGTGCTAATTAAGGAAAACGTTAGATTCTAAACAAGAAATATGTGAAATATTTCTTAAATATTCAAGTCGATGGCAAAATTTTTAATCTTGTCAACTATTGTATCATAATCCTCTAAACGAGAAACAAAATCCATTTCCCCCACATCGATAATCAATGTGTTTTGTTCAGGATAACTTTTGAAAAAATCAAAATAACCCTTGTTTATTTTATCTAAATATGAGGGTTCAATACTTTGTTCATAGGCCCTTCCGCGATTTTTGATATTTTGCAACAAGCGTTCTGTTGATTGGTACAGGTACACATAGATTCGAGGTTTTTTAACCTCTCTGTACATCAGATTAAATAACTTTCTATATAGATTGAATTCATCTTTTTGCAAGGTAACCTGTGCAAAAATGAGCGATTTATAAATATCGTAATCACTTACCATAAAGTTCTTAAAAAGGTCAAACTGAGAGGTGTCATCGGTAAATTGTTGATAACGATCAGCTAAAAAAGACATTTCCAAGGGAAATGCATATCGTGCCTGGTCCTCATAAAATTTAGGTAAAAATGGGTTGTCTGCAAAACGTTCCAAGACCAACTTGCCCTTATAATCCTCTGCAATTCTGTTCGCCAATGTGGTCTTTCCAGCTCCAATATTACCTTCAATTGCGATAAAACTTAGGCTTGAAAAAAGTTCTTCATTAGTTTTATAAAGTTTTAAATTGGTCCTAAACGGTTGACTTTTATCCTTGCATTCCTGTAATAGATTCCTAGTATCCCTTCCAAGAACAGGATGATAGAATTGTGGAGCAATATCGGCAAGTGGTAAAAGAACGAAATTACGCTCATGAAGCTTAGGGTGAGGAATGGAAAGACTATCGGATTGTAGGATTTCATTCCCATAATACAGAATATCAATGTCTATATTCCTAGATTCATAACCACTTTCTTGAGTCCGTACCCTGCCCATTTTTTTCTCAATGAGCAGAATTTTTTCCAGAATGACACTTGGTGTTAAATTGGTTTCGATTTCCAAGCATGCATTTAAGAAATCGGGAGCATCAAATCCCCATGAAGGACTTTCGTAAACTTTGGAAATATTTCTTACTTTACCAATTCCATTACCTAAGAGAAAAACCGCTGTCTGTAGGTTTTGCAGACGGTTACCAAGGTTGCTTCCTATAGAAAAATATACCTTTTTGAGTTCGATCATAATATTGAAACAAAGTAAACAAAACAATTTCACTTTGGTTATCTTTGGTCGGTAATAAAAACAAGATTGTAATGAATTTTTTGAGAAATCTTTTGGCGGCAATTATTGGCTGCTTAATAGCTTTTGGAATTATATTTATTATGTTCATTCTTTTTCTGAGCTTATTGGGAAGCTCTGAAGATGGGGTAGTAATAAAGGATAATTCTATTTTGGAATTGCAAATGCAACATCCCATAAATGATTATGTGGGTAATAAAGAGGACCCTTTTGCAAGCTTTTTTGGTCAGGCCCAGGGATTGGATGAAATTCTGCATGCTATCCGAGTGGCAAAAAACGATACTGACATAAAAGGCATAAGTATCAGCAATAATTTCATTAGGGCCGGTCTAGCCCAAACCCAGGCCATTCGAAAAGCATTGAAAGATTTTAAGGAAAGTGGAAAGTTCATTTACACTTATGGTGACTTTTACATGCAGAAAGATTATTATTTGGCAAGCGTGGCAGACTCTATCTTTCTAAATCCTGTTGGTGGTATGGATTTCAAGGGCTTATCGACTGAAATATTGTTTTATAAGGATCTTCAGGAGAAAACGGGGGTGAAAATGGAGGTGATTCGCCATGGTAAGTATAAAAGTGCCGTTGAACCTTTTTTAGCGAATGAGATGAGCGATGCCAATAGGACACAAATCAAGGAACTGATTAGTTCTTTATGGGATACCATGGTTGCTGATATTTCTGAAGGTAGGAATATAAGTGAGGAAAATGTTAATATTATTGCAGATACTCTGGGAGGGAGGTCCCCTAAATATGCCAAAGCTTCCGGGTTGGTTGATGATGTTTTGTTCTTTGATCAATATGAGGACAAACTTCGGTCGGCCATTTCATTGGATTCCGAGGATGAGATCAATTATGTATCGCTAAAAGATTATACGAAGCATTCAAACAAAAAATCCTTAAAAAAAGGCGATGATAAAATTGCCGTAATATTTGCCCAAGGAGAAATATTATATGGTGAAGGTGGTCCCAAGATTATTGGTCAAGGAATTATTAATAAGGCACTTATTAAGGCCCGTGATGATGATAAGGTAAAAGCCATTGTTTTGCGAGTAGATTCACCTGGCGGAAGTGCGTTGACTTCAGATATTATCTGGCGCGAAGTAGAGCTGGCCAAAGAAAAGAAGCCTGTCGTTGTTTCAATGGGCAATGTAGCGGCATCTGGCGGATATTATATTGCAGTTGGCGCTAATAAGATTTTTGCCGAACCCACTACGGTTACCGGGTCTATTGGGGTTTTTGGGACAATCCCCAATATCAATGAACTCGCGGCCGATATAGGTATTAATGCCGAGCAGGTAGGGACCAACAAGAATTCGGTAGATTATTCATTATTCGAACCAATGACCGACAATTTTAGGAAAGTGGTCCAGGATGGCATCGAGCAGACCTACGATACTTTTTTGGAACGTGTTGCACAAGGCAGGAATATTACTGTGGCACAGGCCGATAGTATGGCCCAAGGAAGGGTTTGGAGCGGTGTAGATGCCAAAAATTTGGGATTGGTCGATGAGCTGGGTAATTTGGAAGATGCCTTAGCGGCGGCAGCTGAATTGGCCGAAATTGAATCGTATGGGATCAAAAAATATCCGAAATACAAAACTGGCTTCGAAAAATTCATGGAAGATATGAGCTCGGTAAAATCAAGAATAGGACAAAACTTTATAAAAGAGGAGCTAGGTATGGAAACCTATGATATCTTAAGGCAAATGAAATCTACAATGGAACAAAAAGGGGTACAGGCCAGAATGCCCTTTGTGCTGGATATCAAGTAAGACATGAACCAGAAGGATAAAAAACTAGCGTACAAAATTTATCTGTATCTGGGAGCATTGTTCATTACCTCCTTGGTAGTGTCTAATTTAATCTTTCAAAAATTCTTTTATTGGAATCCATTTGGAGAAGTGGAGGTTTTTGGTGCACCACTATTTGAAGTCTCAGTAGGCATTTTACCCTATCCGATTACTTTTCTGATAACCGATTTGATCTCGGAGATTTTTGGTAAAAAGAAAGCCAATCAGATAGTAACTGCCGGTATATTCGCATCATTTTTTTCAATGGGAATCGTATTCTTGGCCGATTTTGTCCCGGCAATAGAAAACTCACCAGTTGATAATGGGGTCTTTAGTAAAGTTTTCGCACTATCACCCGTTGCTGTATTGGCCTCAATGCTGGCCTATTTGTTCGCACAATATGTAGATATTGCGATATATCATTTTTGGAAGCGATTGACCAAGGGCAGACACCTGTGGTTACGAAACAACTTCTCGACTTTTTTGTCCCAATTTATCGATACGTTTACCGTGGTAAGTCTACTTTGTCTTTTTAAGGTTTTACCGTGGAGTATGTTCTATGGATTGGTCATAAGCGGTTTTCTTTTCAAAGTATTAATTGCATTCCTCGACACCCCTTTTCTTTATTTCTTCGTATATCTTCTTAGAAAACGCTTTGGTCTAAAAACGGGTGAAGAAATAAATCTGGAAGCATAAAATAATCCTTCTTTACAAGAGTTATAGTCCTAGATAAACACTTGTTATACCATGAAGAAGAAAATCCTGAAATTTGTTGGCGTTGTATTGCTTGTTTTGGTTGGAGTCCTTATTGCTGCACCATTTCTATTGGAAGCTAAAATAGGCGATATTCTCAAAAACAATATTAACAATAATGTCAATGCTACTTTGGATTTTTCTGAAGCTAATTTAAGTCTAATCAAAAGCTTTCCCAATGCGAAGGTCGAACTCAAGAATGTAACACTGATTAACAAAGAGCCATTCGAAGGAGATACGCTCTTTGCTTCAGAGCGAGTTGGTTTAAAAATGGGCATTGGTGATCTGTTTAAGGGCGATGGGGAAGCTATTGGCATCAAAAGCTTAGTAGTTGATGGAGCTCAAATTCATGTGAAAGTCAATGAAGATGGGAACGCTAATTATGAGATAGCCAATGAGGATGGTAATGAAGAACTGGAATCGTCAGAAGGTTTTACCTTGAATCTACAATCTTATGAAATTACAAATTCAGATGTCATCTATGATGATAAGGTTGCCAAGGTTTATTTAGTGGTTTCCGAAATTATGCACAGCGGTTCGGGTGATCTTTCGGTAGAAACGTCAGAATTGGATACAAAAACCGAAGCTTTGGTCACTTTTGAATTGGATAACACCAATTATCTCAATAAAAACAAAGTCAAATTGGATGCCCTCATCGATATTGACCTGAAAGAGGATAAATATACTTTTTTGAAAAACAAGGCAATGGTAAATCAGTTGCCTTTGGTATTTGATGGCTTTGTTCAGGTGAACGAAGAAAGCCAGGAAGTTGATATCAATTTCGAAACCCCTTCTTCCGATTTTAAAAATTTCTTGGCTTTGATACCCGAAGCCTATTCAAAAAACATAGAGAACGTAGAAACTACGGGAGAATGTATAGTCGAGGGTGAGTTTAAAGGATTGGTTGATGATGAACATATTCCAAAATTCAAGATTGAGGTAAAATCCGATAACGCCTCATTCAAGTATCCTGACCTCCCCAAAACGGTACGGAACATTCATTTGGATATATTAGTGAATAATACAAGCGGCATTTCTGAAGACACTTATATAGATATTAGGAAAGCTTCATTTATGATAGACCAAGATAGATTCAACCTTTCCTCCAAAATCACCGATCTTATGGGTAATTCCAAGGTCAATGCCCAGATTAAGGGAATTTTGAACTTGGCCAATATTTCCAAGGCCTATCCAGTCCCTTCAGATTTAAAACTTTCCGGAATTTTGAATGTCGATGTAACAACGGCTTTTGATATGGCCTCAATCGAGAGAAAGCAATACGAAAACACCAAGACATCGGGTAAACTAAAACTGAGTGATTTTGAATACAATTCCCCTGAAATCCGAAATCCAGTAAAAATCAAAAATACCGCAATGACATTCAATCCTGCCACGGTGACTTTAAATGAATTACAGGGGACAACCGGTCAAACCGATTTCAATGCCACAGGCACAATTGACAATCTATTGGGATATATGTTCAATGATGAAAAAGTTGAAGGCAATTTCAATCTAAAATCGAACACCTTTGCTGTAAACGATTTTATGAGCGAGGAAGAAGTTGATCCAACTGGGATACCCAAGGCTGAAGAACAGTTGAAAATCCCCTCTTTTTTGGATTGTAATATCAATGCCAGTGCAGGGACGGTTATCTATGATAATCTTAGGTTGAAAGATGTTAAAGGAAATTTGAGGATAGTTGATGAAAAAGCCGTGCTGACCAATATGACTTCTTCACTCTTCAATGGAACCGTAGGGTTCAACGGAGAGGTTTCCACTAAAAACGAGGTCCCGACTTTTGCCATGAAATTGGGTATGGATCAATTGGGTATAGGAGAAAGCTTCAAGTCGCTCGAATTATTCAAGGTCTTGGCCCCCGTAGCCAATGCGCTGCGAGGTAAGTTGAATTCCGACATCGAATTGTCAGGTAGTCTTAACAATGACTTTACTCCCAATCTTAACACCATAACAGGCAAGGTATTGGCAGAATTATTGTCTACCCAAATTAATGCAGATCAAGCAAAAGTACTTTCTGCACTGGGAAATAAACTCAATTTTATCAAGTTGGATAAACTCGATTTAAAAGGCTTGAAAACAGCATTGTCTTTTGAGGATGGTACGGTAAAAGTGAAGCCTTTTACAATTAAGTATGAAGATATTTCTATCAATGTAGACGGTAGCCATACCTTCGATAGAAAATTGAATTACAAAGCAACTTTGGATGTCCCGGCCAAATACTTGGGGACTGAAGTGAATGACCTGATTGCAAAAATTGATGAAAAAGAACTTAACAATCTGACCATTCCCGTAACCGCTAACATTGGTGGAAAATACACCAGTCCGGCGGTGACTACCGATTTGACTTCAGGGGTAAAGAATTTGACCACGAAACTAATCGATATTCAAAAACAGAAATTGATCAATAAAGGAACAGACAAAGCAGGCGAACTGTTAGGGGATATATTAACAGGAAATACTAATGATAAGGATTCGACATCGGTATCACAACAAGATCAATCCAACGATGCTGTGAAGGACGTAATAGATGGAATTTTAGGTGGTACAAAGCAAACCCAAGATTCGGTCGGTCAAGAAAATGATACCTCGTCCACTTCAAAAAAAGATCCTGTTCAGGACGCCGCAAAGAGCATTTTAGGAGGATTATTGGGAGGAAAAAAGAAAAAGGATACCACCAAAACCGAGAACGATACCATTAACTAATACCAAGTGAAACATAGTACCCTTCGCTACCCCGAACATTGAATACGGTATTGTCTTCAAATAGGAGATACTGCCCTTTTATACCTTTTAGAATACCTTTAAAACTAGGGGTTTTGCCCAAATTAAGACTTTTTACCTTATCTGGGTATTTAAGAACGGGAAACTCCATATGGGTTTCTTGATTGTTTTCTAAAAAAAAATCCTTTGCTTCAGGCGGGACATACTGTTTTAGTTTGTTGCGCCAAGCTACCAAATCCTCATCATCAACATCGTTGGTAAGCATTTTTCGCCAATTGGTCTTATCTCCTAGATGGTCTTTTAAGGCTACTTCGGTAATGCCCGCCAAATATCTATTCGGGACTTCGACAATTTCAATGGCTTCATGAGCCCCTTGGTCTATCCATCTTGTGGGCACTTGGGTTTTACGGGTTACCCCGACTTTAATATTGCTTGAGTTTGCGAGATATACAATATGAGGTTGCAATTGCACTTTTTTTTCATATTCCAAATCGCGATCTTCCTTCCCTAAATGGGCAGTGCTAAGTTCCGGGCGCATAATCCAATCCCCTGCCGAAGGCGTTTCGAAAAAGCAGGTTTTGCAAAAACCTTGTCTAAAAATCGGCCGGTTTTCACCGCAGCTGAGACATTGGAATTTTATGAAATCTAGCTGCATTTCCTTATTCAAAATCTGGTTCACGTTTAAAAAATCATTTTCAAAGAGCATAAAATATTGAATTGGATGCCCTATTTCGGTTTGCATTTTTCGTAGTACTCCTTTGTATTGCATATAAGAAACTCTTATTGGATAATCTATTTGAAAATGATAACTATATAAGTTATTTTTAGCTTGTTAAAGATACCCAAAAATGCCAATACCATTATTTAATTCCATTGCATCGTGGCTATTAAAAAAACGTTATCATCAGATAGAGCTTTTTTTAAAGTACCCTGGGGAAGTACAAGAAGAGGTATTGCATCAACTTTTGGAAATTGCTGAGGACACAGAAATTGGTAAGAAATACGATTTTGAGTCTATCGCAAACTATGAAACCTTTAGCCAAAGGGTACCCATAGTTTCTTATGAGGAGATAGAACCATTGATTGAGCGAACGCGAAAAGGTGAACAGAACATTTTTTGGCCTACATCGATCAAATGGTTTGCGAAAAGTAGTGGTACCACAAATGCCAAGAGCAAGTTTATTCCTGTAAGTACAGAGGCATTGGAAGATTGCCATTACAAATCAGGAAAAGATTTGCTTTGTCTTTATCTGAACAATAATGAGAATTCGCAGCTTTTTACGGGAAAAAGTCTCAGACTTGGAGGTAGTAAAGAACTCTATAAAGACAACGGTTCATTTTTCGGTGACCTATCGGCAATTCTCATTGATAATATGCCACTCTGGGCCGAATTTAGTAGTACCCCAAGCAATAGGGTTTCTTTAATGAGTGAGTGGGAAAGCAAACTAAAAGCTATCGTTTATGAAAGTACCCAGGAGAATGTAACCAGTTTGGCAGGTGTACCCTCTTGGATGCTGGTATTATTGAATAATGTGTTACAGGAAACAGGGAAAGACCATCTTTTTCAAATTTGGGAAAATCTTGAAGTGTATTTTCATGGTGGGGTCAGTTTTATACCATATAAGGAGCAATACCAAAACTTACTTCCACGTAAGAGTTTCAAATATTATGAGATTTATAATGCCTCAGAAGGTTTCTTTGCTATCCAAGACAGAAATAATGCAGATGACTTATTGTTGATGTTGGATTATGGGATATTTTACGAATTTATTCCCATGGATACCTATGGAACTGCCAACCAAAAAACCCTTCCCTTATGGGATGTTGAGGTCAATAAGAATTATGTAATTATCATTACTACAAATGCAGGTCTATGGCGCTATAAAATAGGGGATACCGTACGATTTACATCTACAAATCCTTATCGTATTCGTATTACAGGGAGAACCAAACATCATATTAATGTATTTGGTGAGGAATTGATTATTGAAAATGCGGAGGAAGCACTTAGGCAGATTTGTAAAAAGACCGAGGCCGAGATAAAAGACTACACCGTTGCACCAATCTTCATGTCTGGTAAAGAGAAAGGGGCTCATGAGTGGATAATTGAATTCAGGAAAGCACCAAAAGATTTGAATTATTTTACCGAGTTTCTGGATAATGCCTTAAAATCGCTCAATTCTGATTATGAGGCCAAACGCTACAACAATATTACCCTAAAAATGCCCAAGGTACATATGGCACGGGAAAATTTGTTCTATGATTGGCTGAAATCAAGAGACAAATTGGGGGGGCAACATAAAATACCCAGATTATCCAATAAAAGGGACTATATCGAAGAATTGCTTCCAATGAACCAATAAATAGTTGTTTCAGATATTAAATGGTGAATTTGTACTAATAAACTAACCTAGTATCAAACAACATCATGGCAGAAAAACTTGTAGTAGTTTCAGACATGTGGGGCGCAAAAAAAGGGCTATGGATAACCTCTTATCTCGGGTATCTTCAACAATATTTTGATATAACCTATTATAATATCCAGCAATTGGCAAATATAGAAGTGAATGTTAATTCTGAAAAAAATCTACATGCCGCTTTTATTAATGGTGGTATAGATACCGCCGTTGCACATTTAATAAAAAGGGAAAAAGAGCCCTGTCATTATTTGGCCTTCAGTACAGGCGGTACTATTGCCTGGAAAGCAAATCTGCTGGGTCTTCCCATGAAATCATTATATGTTGTATCCGCCACAAGAATTCGGATGGAAAACAAAAAGCCCAACATACCTATTACTTTGGTGTATGGTGAAAAGGAGACCAGGATACCCCCGAAAGAATGGTTCAATCGACTTGAAATAGATAAAGAGATTATCCCAAATTTTGGGCATGGACTATATGCTGATGAGAAGATCATCAAAAAAATATGTATAGATCTTTTATCAATTGTTACAACGAAA
Organism: Maribacter sp.; assembly: GCA_024228355.1. Classification (GTDB taxonomy): domain Bacteria; phylum Bacteroidota; class Bacteroidia; order Flavobacteriales; family Flavobacteriaceae; genus Maribacter_A. Next base: position 13,664 of record JAAETN010000526.1, read on the forward strand.
TTAAATCAAATTAAAAAAGGGCGGGTGTTAAAATTAAGAAACTGCCTTTAGTTTCTTTATCGTTTCATGAGACAATTTATTCTCCGCATAAGGTTTGGATACCTTGAATTCCGTTTCACCGGTACTAGGCATTTCGAACATGGCATCAGTAAAAATGGCCTCACACAATGAACGAAGACCCCTTGCTCCAAGTTTGTAGTCAACAGCCTTTTTTACGATATAATCCAAAGCTTGTTCGGTAATGGTGAATGATATGCCATCCATCCCAAATAACTTCTCGTATTGTTTAATTATGGCATTTTTGGGCTCCGTAAGAATGGCCCTTAAGGTTTTTTCATCCAACGGATTCATATGCGTCAACACAGGAAGTCTTCCAATAATCTCCGGAATAAGCCCAAATTCTTTTAAATCCTTAGGAATTATATACTGCAATATGTTGCTTTCATCCAAACTTTCATCAGCTTTTGAAGCACTATAACCTACAGCCTGCATATTCAAACGCTTGGTAATAGCACGCTCAATACCATCAAAGGCACCACCTGCAATAAATAGAATGTTTTCGGTATTTACTTCAATGAATTTTTGGTCGGGATGCTTTCGTCCTCCTTTGGGCGGTACATTGACTACTGTTCCTTCTAAAAGTTTAAGCAGGCCTTGTTGAACTCCTTCCCCTGAAACATCCCTAGTTATTGAAGGATTATCACTTTTCCGGGCGATTTTATCTATTTCATCAATAAATACTATGCCACGCTCGGCCTTCTCAAGATTATAATCAGCAGCCTGTAATAGACGCGTAAGAATACTTTCAACATCTTCGCCAACATATCCGGCTTCAGTGAGAACGGTTGCATCAACTATGGCCAAAGGTACATTGAGCATTTTGGAAATAGTTTTCGCCATTAGGGTTTTACCAGTACCTGTCTGGCCAACCATTATAATGTTACTCTTTTGTATTTCTATGTCATCTTCATTGGAATGTGGTTGCAACAATCTTTTATAATGATTGTATACGGCAACAGACATTACCTTTTTAGTACGTTCTTGACCAATAATGAACGTATCAAGGAATTCTTTGATTTCCAGCGGCTTTTTGAGTACCAACTCAGAAGAGAGGTCATTGGTTTTTGATTGGCTGGATTCCTCGGCTACAATTCCGTGCGCCTGCTCTATACAACGGTCACATATATGCGCATCTAAACCAGCAATCAAAAGATTGGTCTCCGGTTTTTTTCTTCCACAAAAAGAACATTCTAAATTTTCCTTTGCCATATCATTATTGTCTATCAAGTGTATTAACGATAGAATCTACTTTTTGGTTTATTAAATAGGCAACAAATACCAAATTCTTCGTTTTTCGTCGAAATTAATCGCGGTCTCTTACGAGTATTTCGTCAATCATACCGTATTTCATGGCTTCTTCGGCTTTCATCCAGTAATCCCTGTCGCTATCGTCATGAATCTTGTCCAGTTTTTGTCCCGAATGTTTGGAGATGATTTGATAAAGCTCTTCCTTCAGTTTTAAAATTTCCCTAGCTGTAATTTCAATATCACTTGCTTGGCCTTGTGCACCACCCATAGGCTGGTGAATCATTACTCGTGAATGTGTGAGCCCACTTCTTTTGCCTTTTTCGCCAGCACACAACAATACCGCACCCATAGATGCTGCCATACCTGTGCAAATGGTAGCAACGTCTGGTTTTATAAACTGCATGGTATCATAGATCCCCAATCCTGCATATACACTTCCCCCAGGTGAATTAATATAGATCTGAATATCTTTTGAAGCATCGGCACTTTCTAAAAACAATAGTTGGGCCTGTACAATATTTGCCACTTGGTCATTAATACCTGTTCCAAGGAAAATTATTCGATCCATCATTAATCGTGAGAAAACATCCATTGCAATGGCGTTTAATTGCCTTTCTTCAATTATGTTCGGTGTCATATTTGTAGGGTACATGCTACTCATGATCTTATCGTAGTACATGCTGCTTATTCCCTGATGGTTTATAGCGTAATTTTTGAATTCTTTTCCGTAATCCATGTGATTTGTATTCGATATTTTAGATAAAAAAGGTGCCGAAAAACAACTCTTCGGCACCGTAAAGATACTTATTTTTAATGAGACATTTTAAAGCAATGGATTTTGCTTTTTTTTGTCTTTTGATTATCCGTAAACCTCTTTAACGAAGTTTTCATAGGTAACTTCCTTAGTCTTTAAATTGACTTTCTCTTTATATAGATTTATCAATTTTTGACTCATTAATTGTTCAGACAATCTTTTAACCTCATCTTGGTTGCCCAAAACCCTCGCAGCGATATTATCCAATTCCTCTTCCTGAGGATTCAATTGGCCAAATTGGGCCATTTGTGATTTAATGAAACCTTTGGCAAATTCCTTAAGCTCTTCAAATTGAATTTGAATATCATTGTCCTTGATGATTTTACCTTCAATTAATTGGTAACGAAGACCTTTTTCAGATTTTTCGTATTCTTCATTGGCCTGCTCATCAGAAAGTGGCTTTTCACCAGTTATTTGGATCCATTTGGTCAAGAATTCTGTAGGTAGTTCAAATTTGGTATTTTCAATGAAATACTCTGTTATGTCATTTAATAACTTCTGATCTGATTGCTGCTCAAATTGTTTTTCAGAATCTTCCTTGATCCTATCCTTCAATTCCTTCGCTGAAGCAATGGCATCTTTTCCAAATAGTTTGTCGAACAACTCTTGGTCTAGCTTCGCAGGTTCCCTTTCGTTGATTTCATCAATAGTGAAAGACACCTCAATATTAATATCCTTGGCTTTTTCTTGGGAAATCCCCAAAACACTTGAAACTAAGTAATCTTCTTTGAATAGCCCTTTTGTATTTAGAGTTATGGCATCACCTACTTTCTTACCTAAAAGGCTATCAAAAGCCTTTTTACTTTTTACTTTGTCTAGCTCTAACGTGGTTTTATTTTCAATTTCTTCGGCTTCGTTTTTAAATGTACCCAAGACTTCAAAATCCTTACCTACCTCTTTTTTATTAACTAATTTTCCATATTGTTTCTGAAGACGCTTTACTTGTTCGTCGACCATTTTTTTATCGGCTACGATTTTATAATGGGTAAGTGACTTTTTTGTTTTTAACGGAACTTCGAAATTTGGTGCCAGGCCCAATTCGAATTCAAAATCCAACTGGTCTTGATCCCAGTCAAAATTATCTTGTTGTTTTGGTAAAGGATTTCCAAGAACATCCAACTTTTCTTCTGTTAGATATTTGTTGAGGTTATCTTGAAGAAGTTTGTTCACTTCATCGACCAAAACTGCTTTACCGTATTGTTTTTTGATGAGGCCCATTGGAACATGGCCTTTTCTAAATCCAGGTATATTAGCCTGTTTTCTATAATCGCTGAGAATACTATCTACCTTGTCCTGATAGTCATCTTTGGTGATGGCAACTTTTACAACTGCATTTAAATCGTCAATCTGCTCTTTCGTGATATTCATTTGCGTATCTAATTTTGCATAAATAAAATGGGATGCAAAAGTAGTACAATTTAAATACCTTAGCAAGTTTTTAAGTTAAGGGATTTCAAACTAAAAATCATCCTTTTTTGTCTTCCTTTAGTAAAGAAAACAGAATGGATTGCAAAAAGGAAAGTAATAAGCTAAACAATAGGGCCCACCAAATACTATCTACAGAGAAACCAGTAATAAGGTTATCGGCAAGCAATATGATGATGGCATTGATTATCAAGAGAAATAGACCTAAAGTTAGAATGGTGACGGGTAAGGTCAATATGATCAGGATTGGTTTTACAATAAAATTCAATAAGCTAATAACAACTGCCACGATTAAGGCTGTAGTGTAAGTGTCTACTCCGACACCAGGTAATATTTTTGCAAGAACAACAACTGCCAAGGCGCTTAATAGAATACGTAATATGAATTTCATAAGTGAGAATTTAACAAATAATAAAAAAAGGTATCGGAACATTCCGATACCTTTAAAAGTATAAAATATTTTTTGATTAATTTATGTACAGACCTGTATAATCCAAAGGATTTACTCCAGGTAAATCTGAACCATACTTGGCATTGATCGATTCGATGAAAAGATTGGCCAGGAGGGCAGAACCTCTAGGTGAGGGATGTATGCCATCCAAGGAAAAACCACCTCCCGTACCATAAGTTGCCGTGACAGTACTGCCATCAGCTAAAGGAAAACCAGATTCGACAAATGTTGCCGTGAAAGTATTGGCATCAACAAAAGCCAATCCATATTGTGCCACCAACGCCTCAATAGTCTGATTATAGGCTGCATGTGCCGTGGCTACGGCTTGTTGTTCAGGCGGGGTAAGCACCCATTTGTCCTCCATGGGATAGGTAATGCCATTTATTGCCAACTGGCCAGCGTTTGCGGGCGGTAAGCCCAAGTTTTGTAATGTCGCAAAGGCGTCTTCGTTTAGTTCGGCTATGACCGTTTGACTAGGAAATACAATCAGATCATCAGCTGTTGCCTGACGGGCTTGACCGTACAGAAAGCCCAAAACACCTGCTGTGGGAGCATCTAGTCCACCGCCTATCAGAGTTTGTGTTATTTGTGTTGATAAATCAGTTAAAGAATCATCCCTAATAACCAAAGCACTGGCAGCAGTTGAAGAAAATTCAATTGCCCTCTCTGGCACACCAAGGAATGCGAAAACCCCATTCAATTGGGCAAAAGTTGCATTCAAAGTGGGTATTTGCGGTCCGAAATCCGGGTTTGTCGGATCTAATGGGTTATGAGGTACAGTTGTAAAATAGGGTATGGTAGTCACGTCAGGAATGTTGGCGACGACCCCATCCGCTCCATTGGCCGTTAATGCCTGTAATAGCCCGTCATAAACACCTGCAAATACATTGGGATCTGTTATATCAGTACTACCATATGTTGTAGGGTCAAAATTTCCAGTTTGATCTTCACCATCGCCACCTGCAGCCGCATACCCTAAGATGTCCTGCTGTCCAATCCAAAGTGAAAAGAAAGTTGGGTTTTGGGTAACAGCATCTCCTATGACCGTCGCAATCGGACTTGATGCAAATCTTGCGAAAAATGGATTGGCCAATCCTAAAGCAACACCAGCAACGTTACCATAACCAGGAGCAGCCAAATGGTAGCTTTTTGCCTGAGGTACGCCCATATTATTAAAAGGACCAGAGAGTATATTGCTAATTTCGGTAGATCCTGTCCCAGAGACTGGAGTTGGCGTTGGTGAGCCTGATGCAAAAGATAAAAATAATCGATTGCCCAAAATAGGCACGCCACCTAATGTAGCTCCCCCCAGATTATCTGCCATAAATGGTATGTTGAATGCCCCACCACCAACAAGAGCAAAATTTGACGCCATCATATTAGGAAACGATGCTGTTTGACCATCTATAAAAAGTGCTGCATCAGATAATCCCGCAGTTAGCGAATTACCAACAGATACAAAATTAGAGAAATTAGCAGTTCCGCTAGTATATGTTATCGGGTCGGGTTCAATCGGTGTATGATCAATTACTGGGTCATCATCACTACAAGAGACCAATAGCAGACTAAAAATTGCGAGTATAGGAAGAATCTTTTTCATTATTCAAGTTTGAGTTAATGGGTTATAATACGATAAATCCAAAATTAATTAAAATTATGACACTCGCAATAATTAGGGTATAAAAATTATGCATGCATAATAAATAGACTCTTTAATTATAGATTTATGAAATCCATCGTCTTGTTGAAGAATTGAATGGGATTTTCTGCATGAAGCCAATGCCCTGCATTATCAATTGTTTCGATTCTTGCACTTGGGAAGTGTCTTTTAATCGAATCGTTGTCAGTAGGGGCAATGTATTCTGATTTGTCTCCTTTAATAAATAGAGTAGGACCTTTATAAATATCCGATGGTGTGATATTATCACCGATTTCCCCCATTTTGTCACTTAGTACGTTTAGGTTGAACCGATAACAGAGTTTTCCTTTTTGCACCCAATATAGGTTTTTCAACAAAAATTGACGGATTCCAAAATCAGGAATGTATTTACTTAATTCGGTATCGGCCTGTCCCCTTGATTTGATTTGGTCAAAATCCAGTTGGTTCAATCCGTCTACAATATGTTGGTGGTGTGGAGGGTAGTATTTGGGTGCAATATCTGCCACTATAATTTTATACAATAAATCAGGATACATAAAGGCGAATTGCATGGCTGTTTTACCTCCCATCGAGTGTCCAAGAATTATGGCTTCATCCAAATCATGTTCTTGAATATAGTTCTTTATGTCATCAGCTAGAATATCATAATCAAAGTCTTCTGAATGAAAACTTCTACCATGGTTTCGTTGATCTATTAAATGGACTTCCAATCCGTGATCAGCATATTGTATGCCCAAGGTTTTCCAATTGTCAGACATGCCCAAAAATCCATGTAAAATCAATAAGGGCTTTCCTTTACCTAATATTTTGGAATGTAAGGATGTGTTCATTTTAGTTTATTCAAGTACATTTTCACCACATTTTCCAGCCCAAAATACAGCGATTCACAGATTAAGGCATGCCCAATAGAAACTTCCATTAAATTGGGAATGTTCTCTTTAAAATATTTTATGTTGTTTAAGCTGAGGTCATGGCCTGCATTAATGCCCAATTCCAAAGTATTCGCCATTTGTGCGGCTTCTATAAAAGGATCAATACCCTTTATATTACCTTTTCCAAACGCCTCTGCATAACTCTCGGTATAGAGTTCAATACGATCTGCTCCGGTGTGTGCCGCACCTTCCACCATCTTCAAGTCGGGATCCACAAAAATTGATGTTCTTATTTGCTTTTGCTTAAATGTTGCAATAACATCTTTGAGGAAGTCTCTATGCTTAATGGTATCCCATCCCGCATTTGAGGTAATGGCATTTTCAGCATCTGGCACTAAGGTGACCTGGGTTGGTTGCACTTCCAAAACCAAATCAATGAATTTTTGAATGGGATTCCCTTCTATGTTATACTCAGAGGCAACAATTATTTTCAAATCCCTAGCATCTTGGTATCTTATGTGTCTTTCATCAGGCCTTGGGTGCACAGTTATTCCATGAGCACCAAAAGATTCAATATCTTCTACCACCTTTATTAAATTTGGAACATTGCCACCTCGTGAATTTCTTAAAGTTGCAATTTTATTAACATTAACACTGAGTTTAGTCATAGGATCATTTCAAATAAAAAGAAATCAAAAATACAAAATAGGCATGCCTTTTGATATATTAAATTAGTATTTTGCGTTATATATTAAGTTATGCAGATTCAAACACACATAATCACTACGATACCGGTCTTTAATTTAAAAGAACCGCTTGAAAATTTGGTTCAGTTTTTTATGGAAAACACCTTTTCGCATGTAGCTATTGTTCAGGAGAATAGGTTTTTAGGTGTCTTCAATGCAAATGATTTAGAGAATTTCGAGGTTGATAAGACTATTGAGGATTATAGGTATAATTTGCAATCTTTTTTTGTTGGGAAAGATACCGGTTGGTTGGATGTTCTTGAATCTTTCGCTAGGAATGAAGCTAATTTAGTACCTGTAGTGGGCGATCATGAAAAGGTTCTAGGTTATTATGATATTACAGATATTGTGGGGATTTTTATAGATACCCCATTTTTTTCTGAACCAGGAGGAATTCTAGTAGTGGCCAAGGGAATTAAAGACCACTCTTTTAGTGAGATAGTACAAATAGTTGAAAGTAATAACAGCAAATTTATTGGAGGTTTTATTTCCGAGCAAATAGATGAATTGGTTCAGGTAACAATAAAGATCAGCAGTAATAATATGAACGAAGTAGTTCAGACTTTTAGGCGCTATAATTATAATATCCTTTTTGGAAATATTGATGATCAGTTCATTGATGATTTAAAAGAACGCTCAGATTATCTTGATAAATATCTAAACGTGTAATAGGTATGAAGGTTGCCATTTATGCACAAATATTTCAGGATAGTACGCTTGAATATGTTGAAGAACTTATTGATGAGCTCGAAAAGGAATCTGCTACGATTTCAATTGAAAAAAAATTCAGAACACATTTAGCCAATAAATTTAAGATTAAGAATTATGCAACTTTCGATGAGGTTGACGGGCTTGATGGTTCTTTTGATATGTTCATAAGTTTTGGTGGTGATGGTACCATTTTAGGGGCAACTACCTACGTTCGTGATTTAGGAATTCCGATTGTTGGCGTAAATACCGGACGACTAGGATTTTTATCAACTTTTAAGAAGGAAGATGTTCGGAAAGTAGTTCAAGAGTTTGTTCAGGGTGCTTATACCATAATCGAAAGAAGTTTAGTTGAGGTACATGCTGGCGATCAAGCCAAGGAAATAGGCGAACTCAATTTTGCCTTAAACGAGATTGCAGTCAGCCGGAAGGATACAACTTCCATGATAACTGTAGAAACCTATTTGAACGGCGAATATTTAACTTCATATTGGGCTGATGGTCTAATAGTATCAACACCAACTGGTTCAACAGGATATTCACTAAGTTGTGGAGGTCCAGTAATTGTCCCTACGGTTAAATCATTGGTTCTTACGCCAGTAGCCCCGCATAATCTAAATGCAAGACCTTTGGTTATATCTGACGATACAGTAATTCGTTTAATTGTTTCTGGTAGGGAAGATCATCATTTGGTTTCCTTGGATTCTAGGATTGCAACATTGGAAAATGGGAAAGAAATCGAAATTAGGAAGGCAGACTTCACTATTAAAATGATAGAATATACTTCAGAAAGTTTTTTAAAAACACTTCGTAACAAATTATTGTGGGGAGAAGACAAGCGCAATTAAGCTCCAAATAAACAATAATTGTTCTCAAATGTTGTTTATCAATTGAGTATACTGAATATAATCTTTGGTATTGATAAGCTTTGGAAAGGATTATATTTGCAAACTTTTAGAATTTATGAAAAGTTATCTTGTATTGATTCTTGTTTTAATGGGCTTTGGTATGAGCGCACAGACCTATGAAATTGGAGCATTCGCAGGTGGAGCCAATAATATTGGGGATGTTGGTAGGACTAATTTCATTCTGCCTTCTGATATTGCTTTTGGTGGATTGTTCAAATGGAATAAAAGTAAAAGATATGCTTGGCGTGCTAGCGTAATTTATGGTAAATTTACAGCGGATGATTCAAAATCAAATATGACCTCAAGACAGCAGAGGGGTTATTTGGTAAAGAATTCTATTTTTGAGGCTTCGGCCGGTTTGGAATTTAATTTTGTTGAATACAATTTGCATAAATTGGGTCCTGCCTTTACACCGTACCTATATACAGGATTTACCTATTTTAGGTACGATTATGACTATATTGATGCAGGTCAACAAATTAACTTTGGACAAAAAGATGGTTCTATTGCGATACCAATGGTCGTAGGGGTCAAAAAAAGATTGAATCAGTTTTTAATAATAGGGGCAGAAGTTGGTGCTAGATACACTTTTACTGATAATTTGGATGCCAGTAATCCCGAAAAATCGAATATTAATCAGCAACTCGATGTTGATTTTGGGAATATTTTTAGTGACGATTGGTACGTTTTCTCTGGGCTTACATTAACCTATACGTTTGGCAGAAAACCATGTTCCGATTGTTTTGAGTAATACAACATGAACACTATTGAAGAAATTAATGACCAAAAATTACCAAGACATATTGCCATAATAATGGATGGTAACGGTCGTTGGGCCAAAAAGAAAGGTAAATTAAGGGCTTTTGGTCATGAGAACGGAGTACGTACCGTTAGGAGAACGGTAGAAAGCTCAGTTAAAATGGGGCTGGAATATCTTACCCTTTATACTTTTTCCACTGAAAACTGGAACAGACCCAAACTAGAGGTCGAAACATTAATGCGGCTTCTTGTTTCTTCCTTAAGAAAAGAACTTAAAGTATTTAACAAAAACAACGTTAGGCTCAATACCATTGGTGATATCCAATCGTTACCAAGAAAAGCATATAATGAACTTGTAGAGGTAATGGAAAAAACAAAGGGGAACACAGGTTTGACCCTTACTTTGGCCTTAAGTTATGGTGCGCGGGAAGAGCTAAAAAACGCCATTCAGCAAATTGCATTCAAAGTTAAAAATAATATAATTTCGCCCGAAAGTATTGATGAAACCATTATAAATAACCATCTTTACACGCAAAATTTGCCAGATGTCGATTTGTTGATCCGAACCAGTGGGGAACATAGGATCAGCAATTTTTTATTATGGCAAATTGCATATGCCGAATTATATTTTATTGAGGTATTTTGGCCCGATTTTAAGGAGCATCATTTGGTAGAGGCCATTTTAAATTACCAGAACAGAGAACGAAGATTTGGAAAAACTAGCGAACAACTTAACTAGCGATATGAAAAGGTTCATATCCCTTGAACTTTTCATTACTTTCTTACTACTTTTTACAACCTTTATTGCCTCAGCACAGGATGTTTCCTATGAAGATGGTAAAAAGTATATTCTAGGAGGGCTAGAAGTAACTGGACTACAAAGCTATAATGAGCAAACTGTAAAGACCTATACCGGTCTTAGGGTGGGTCAGCCTATTACATTGCCAGGAGAACAGATAAGCGCCATAATCAATAAACTCTGGGGACTTGAACTCTTTACCGATATCGATTTCTACATTACGGATATTCAAGGAGAAAATGTTTTTCTCGAATTGAACATTCTTGAAAGGCCTACCTTGTCCAAGGTGACAATGAATGGTGTTAAGGATAGAAAGGTTGATGAGATAATCAAGGATACCGATCTTAAAAAGGGAAAGAAAATAACTGAAAGCCTTATCGCAAATAGTAAAAATTATATCCAGAACAAATTTAAGAAAAAGGGGTATTTGAATACTAAAGTGAATATTATAACAGCAAATGATACTTCCCAGACCAATGCCAGAAGTATGGTTGTTAATGTGGATAAAGGGGATAAAGTAAAAATTAAGGATATTATTTTTGAAGGCAATGATAAGTTGGCTGCCAAGAAATTAAGAAAAGCACTAAAAAAGACAAAGAAGAAGAAATTAGGCCGTTTTTGGAAAAAGTCAAAGTTTATTGAAGATGACTACGAAAATGACCTGTCATTGTTAGTGGATAAATATGCTGAAAATGGCTATAGGGATGCCAGGGTTCTTTCGGACACCATTTTGAATTTAGATGAGAACAATATCCAAATAAAAATAAAGGTCGAAGAGGGTGATAAGTATTATTTTGGAGATATCGATTTTGTAGGAAATAGTGTTTATACGGATCAAGTATTAGGGAGAGTACTTGGTATTAAAAAAGGATCAACTTATAACGGGGTACTATTAAGAGAGCGTATTGCCGATGACTCCAAACCAGATGCCAATGATGTAACCAGCTTATATCAGAATCACGGATACCTCTTTTCGAGTATTAACCCTGTGGAAGTCTCTGCGGAAAACGATACGATCAACTTTGAGATTCGAATAGTTGAGGGGAAAGAGACGTTTTTAAACCATGTCACTGTAAATGGGAATGATAAGACCAACGACCATGTAATTTTTAGGGAGTTAAGAACCCGTCCTGGTCAAAAGTATAACAAGTCGGATATCATACGGAGTATTCGTGAATTGGGACAACTCGGCTTTTTTGATGCGGAACAAATTAAACCAGATATTGTTAACCCAAAACCTAATGAGGGTACGGTAGATTTGGCCTATAGTTTGGTCGAATCTGGATCTAGTCAGATAGAGCTTCAAGGGGGATACGGTGGTGGAGGTTTCATAGGTACATTAGGACTTTCATTTAGTAATTTTTCCCTTAGGAATATATTGAAAGGGGAGGCCTATAAACCGGTACCTATGGGAGATGGCCAGAGTTTTGCGGTGCGCTTACAGGCCAGTAGGACCTTTAGGGTTTACAGTCTTAATTTTTCTGAACCATGGCTTGGGGGCAAAAAACCTGTACGGTTTAATTTGTCACTGTCCAAAACCCAACAATTTGGGGCAAGTTATTCAAGAAACGGACGAGTTGAGGTAAACAAGGACCAAGGATTTTCCATTACTGGGATTTCAGCAGGCTTGGCGAAAAGAGTACAATGGCCAGATGATTTCTTTACCATTTCACATTCATTGGGTTATCAACTTTATGAATTCAAAAATTATAATATTGGGCTGTTCAATTTTGGAAATGGCAAATCAAATTCCTTTTCCTATACTTTAGGGATTTCTAGAAATGCTTTGAGTGGAGGGAGAATATATCCCAGGGGAGGGTCAAACTTTGAAATTACCGCGAAATTAACGCCACCTTATTCTTTGTTTAATAATAAGGATTATAGGGGATTGCAACAAGAAAGTGATGATTTGTTTGAACAGATCTCAGCTTTGGACCCAACGGTTGATGCGCAGGAAATTTCAGAACTGAATAGCGAAAGGGAAAAATTGGAGGAGGAGCGATTTAAATGGTTAGAGTATTACAAATTGAACTTTAAGGGAGATTGGTATACTACATTGGTTGGTGATTTGGTTCTTCGTACAAATGCTGAATTTGGTTTTCTTGGAAATTATAATAGTGATGTAGGTGATGTACCATTTGAGCGATTCTACGTTGGTGGTGATGGCATGGGCAATTTTACCTTGGATGGCAGGGATATTATACAGCTACGAGGTTATGAGAACCAATCATTGACGCCATACAGTACAAATCCACTTACAGGAAGATCAGAACAAAATGGAGGTTTGGTGTATAATAAGTTTTCTTTGGAGCTTCGTTATCCATTAACATTAAAGCCTTCGGCTTCAATTTATGGTCTTGCATTTTTAGAAGGAGGTAATGCCTTCAACAATTTTCAGGAATTTAATCCGTTTCAAATAAAACGATCGGCCGGAGTGGGGCTTAGAATCTTTATGCCAGCGTTTGGACTTTTGGGTATAGATTTCGGTTATGGGTTTGATGAGGACCTAAGACCACAATCAATAGGAACCGGACCAAGTGGTTGGCAAACACACTTCATTATCGGCCAACAGTTTTAATTTTAAGAATCGTGGCATGAGCTAATCCGTTCATTTTAAAAGTTTTAGTATTTTTGGCACGATATTTTCTATACATTAAAACGGAATCAAAATGAAACCAAAAACTAATGTCCTATTAATAGTATCCTTGATACTATGTTCAGCTTACACTTTCGCGCAGCGAGGTGTTCGGATAGCATATGTAGATATGGAGTATATACTGGAAAATGTTGAAGAGTATCGCGATGCTAGTGAACAATTGGAAGCTAAGGCGCAAAAATGGAAGATAGAGATTGAGCAAAAACAGAGTAGTGTTGAGCAAATGAAAAAGGACTTGATGGCCGAAAAGGTACTATTAACCAGTGAGTTGATTTCTGAACGAGAGGAAGATATCCAGATTTTGGAAAAAGAGATGATCGAGTATCAACAAGATCGTTTTGGTCCGCACGGAGATTTGGTATTGCAAAAAAGACAGTTGATACAGCCGATACAAGATCAGGTCTTTAATGAGGTACAAAAAATTGGAGCCAATAAAAAGTATGATTTTATTTTTGATAAATCGGCGGATGTCGTAATGTTGTATTCCGAAAAAAGGCATGATATCAGTGAGTTGGTATTGAGAGGGATAGCAAGAACCAGAAAAGTAAGTAAGCCAAAGAAAAAGACAATCGCAAAAAATAGATTAGAGGATTTTGAGGGAGAGGAGCCTGTTGAAGAAATGAGCGAAGCCCTAAAGGATAGAAAAGATAAGGCGAAACAAGCTCAAGATGCAAGAACCAAAACAGCAGAAGAAAAACGGGCAGAGCAGCTGAAACTTAGAGAGGAACGTAAAAAGGCCTATGATGAAAGAAGAAAAAAGCTTTTAGAAGAAAGAGAAGCCAAAAAGAAAGCAAAATTAGAAGATAGAATAAAGGAGTCCGACGAAGAGAATGACTCAAGTAATCAATAAGAAATCATTAACTTAAATTAACACTCAAATATTTTAATTAGAAATCATGAAAGAAGTAAAGAAAATAGTAGTTGCCTTGGTTTTATTCGTTGCAGCAACAAGTTTTGTAAATGCACAAAGTAAAGTTGCGCATATAGATGTAACTCAACTTTTATCTCAAATGCCGGAAATGAAAGCAGCAGAAGCTGAACTGAAAAAATTACAGGAAACATATAGGGCTGACATCGAAAGCTCTATGACAGAATTAAAGAATAAATACACGCAATATTCAAATGAGTCTGCGGCTAAATCTGAAGAAGAAAATCAGAAAAGAGCACAGGAATTGCAGGGCTTTGAGAAGAATATTGGTGAGGCGCAACAAAATGCCCAACAAGAACTTCAGAAAAAGCAAGCTGAATTATTTGCGCCAATATCCGAAAGGGCAAAAGCAGCCATTGAAAAGGTTGCAACAGCCCAAGGTTATGACTATGTATTGGATGCCCAGGCTGGTGCTGGTCTTATTGTCGCTAAAGGAAAAGATTTATTGGCGGAAGTAAAACAAGAGTTGGGCTTCTAAAAAAACACTTTACAAAATTAAAAAACCATCAAGATAGATTCATCGGGGTGGTTTTTTGTTTTATAGAGATAACTTATTCCTGATACCTTTCCATCTAAGAGATCGTATATACACTCCCTCATCTTCGGTGACTATTTTAGAAATACCCTTCTGCTGTGCCTTCAAGAATCCATTCATATTATGATAGATTGCTATTAGTCTTTTTTGCTTTAAGGCCATTTTAAATGAAGCGACTAAGGTTAGCCAAAATCCATAGTCCATGGTAAACATGGCCTGTCCTTGTAATAGCTTGGCTTTTGCATTATATGCTTTTCCAGTAGGCCGTAGGTGCTTGACCATTAAATTATCCAAAGTTCTTATTTCGTAGCCATGATATTGTATTAATAATTCATCTACCGTATCCCATCCCATTGCAGATTTTAGTCCGCCTATTGCTTTAAAACAATTTTTTGAATAGGCTTTAAAAGCTCCACGAACATGATTTTTGTTCATTGGGTGGTTCAATGCCCAATTTCCATTTGAATTCTTCTCATAAACGAATCCACCTGTCAAACCAACTTTTGGGCTTTTTTTGAATACGGCTGCAATTTCTTCAAAATAGTTATTGGGTAATATTAGATCAGCATCAAGTTTTACAATGAAGTCATATTCATCATCCAATAAAACCAATCCTTTGTTAAAAGCATTAATTACCTTGCTTCCCGGCATATGCTCACTTGATGAACTCGTATTCACCCTTTGGAAAACTCCATGGTTATAAATAAAATCATTAATAATGTCTTCTGTATTGTCTGTAGAATTGTCGTTGACAATGATCACTTTCTTTGGCTGCAAAGTTTGTAGGACTATTGATTGCAACGTCTTCTCCAGGAAGGCCTCTTCATTGTGTGCGGGAATGATGATGTAGTACTTCAAGTTAAACTCATTTTACTGCTCTAAAGGAAGGTTCCCTTTCAGCATAGACGATATAGTATCTTGGTGTAAAACTTCGCAATAAAGGGCGAATGCCAACTTTTTTTACAGGATTGGTCCATTTGCTTGAATCCATGATTTTCCATCCGGCTTTTTCAAGTAACCAATCAAATTGCCAATCTTCAAACTCGTGATAATGCCTGTCCCACGGATCAGTTTTACTTTGGTAGGCAGGGGAGAACCATAATCTTAAAGGTATACTGGCTACCAATTTATTTGCCTTAATTTTCTGTAATACATTAAATGGAGCCAAGAGATGCTCAAAAATCTCAAATGCGGTCACCACCTCTGAATCGCTTTGGATTATCGTGGAAAAATCAATATCTAAATCTTCTCCTATGGTATTTGATATCTCATAACCATTCTCCTCCATAATCTTTGAAAACGGATTTTCAACACCGAGATCTAAGATTGATTGCTCAGTTGAAATATGTTTCTGAAGGAAAGCAAGCGTATTTTTAAAACGCTTGTTAGGAAATGTTTTTTCGTACATCTACACTTGTGAATGCTAAGCAGTGTCCAAAAAAAGGAAATGCTTTAATTTATTAGTACGAAGTTAAAAAAATAAGCACAGTGATATCAAAATAAGGATTGATTCTTTGAAACTCAGAAGCTATGGGATTAAACCTGATACACTATTGCATTTATATTCATACCCGCTCCAACACTTGCAAAAATGACCAAATCGCCAGAACTTATATTATGAATGTTCAACTTACCATGTTTGACCATGTCGAAAAGTGTAGGTATGGTGGCAACTGAACTGTTTCCCAATTTTTCGATGTTCATGGGCATTATATCCTTGGGCATTTCGATACCATACAATTTGTAGAACCGTTCCACAATTGCTTCATCCATTTTTTCATTGGCTTGGTGAATAAATATTTTCTTTACTTCAGAAATGTCCCTTCCACTTTCTTCCAGGCAATCTTTCATTGCCTGTGGTACATGGGTTATTGCAAACTCATATATTTTTCTACCGTACATTTTTATAAAAAGCCTATCCTCTTCACTTTCTTTTTTGTAAGAATCACCAAAAAACAGAAAGTATGCCTCACCATTGGCATAGGTTGCAGACGAGTGCGCCAATATTTCGCCTTTATTTTCGGAACTCTCAATTATGGTTGCGCCTGCGCCATCCGAATAAATCATTGAATCGCGATCGTAGTCATCAACCACCCTTGATAGCGTTTCAGCACCGATTACCAAACATTTTTTGGCTATTCCACTTTTAATAAAAGCATTGGCTTGGATCACGCCCTCAATCCAGCCAGGGCAACCAAAAAGCATGTCATAGGCAACACATTTGGGATTTTTTATTCCAAGTCTATGCTTAACCCGTGTAGCAAGGCTAGGCAAAGTATCACCTTGTTTTCGACCATAGGTTATATCCCCAAAATTATGGGCAAAAATAATATAGTCCAAGGTCTCCCTATCTATTCCAGCATCTTCAATTGCTTTCAACGAAGCAAAGTATCCAAGGTCAGAAGTGTTTACGTCATTTTTGGCATAACGTCTTTCACCTATTCCTGTGATAGATTTAAACTTTTGAATTATTATGTTATTAGGGGCGTCTATGGCAGAACCATCACTATTTAAAAAAGTATGACCTTCAAAGCTTGCATTTTCAACTTTGAGTGGCGGAAGAAATGAACCTGTGCCTGTAATTGCTATTCCCATTGTTGGTTTAAAGTTTGTGTTAATTTACTTTAAACACTAAAACAAACAAACAAATTATCTTCCTAGAATACGACGTCCAATGGGAGTTGTCATAAGAATTTAGACATGAAAAAAGCCTTTCAAACTAAGTGAAAGGCTCTTGTTTGTGGGGATTTGAAATATTATTCGGTTTCTGCATAGGCCTCAATGGGGGCACAACTGCAGATAAGATTACGATCTCCATAGGCATCATCAACTCTTCTGACGGATGGCCAAAACTTGTTCTCCAATACATAAGGTAAAGGAAAAGCCGCACTTTGTCTGCTATAAGGAAAATTCCATTCATCACTGGTCACCAATGCCATGGTATGGGGAGCATTTTTAAGTACATTATTTTCGTTATTTTCAACGGCCATATCAACTTCCTCACGAATGGCGATCATTGCATCACAGAATCGGTCAAGTTCAGCAAGGCTTTCACTCTCAGTGGGTTCAATCATTACCGTACCTGCAACTGGGAAAGAAACCGTTGGAGCATGAAATCCGTAATCCATAAGGCGTTTGGCGATATCGGTAACTTCGATTCCATTTTGCTTGAACGGTCGACAATCGATAATCATTTCATGGGCGGCACGGCCTTTTTCGCCGGTATAAAGAACTTCATATTTTCCACTTAATCGTTCCTTTATGTAATTGGCGTTCAGTATGGCGATTTTAGTGCTGTTAGTCAAGCCTTCCTCACCAAGCATTTTTATATATCCATAGGAAATCAAACAAACCAAAGAGCTTCCCCAAGGTGCTCCTGAAATTGCTGAAATTGCATTTTTCCCTCCTGTTTCAATCAAAGGGTTCCCTGGCAGAAATGGTAAAAGTTGCTTGGCTACACAAATTGGGCCAACCCCAGGACCACCTCCCCCATGTGGTATGGCAAAGGTTTTATGTAGGTTTAAGTGGCATACATCGGCGCCGATCGTCGCAGGATTGGTCAACCCCACTTGGGCATTCATGTTGGCACCATCCATATAAACCTGTCCGCCATTTTCATGTATAACCTTTGTAATGTGTTTTATCGATGATTCGAAAACACCGTGTGTTGAAGGGTAAGTGACCATCAAGGCAGCTAAACCATCGGAGTGCAGCTTGGCTTTTTCCTCTAAATCGATCACATCAATATTCCCTTTTTCATCGGTTTTCGTAACTACTACTTTCATTCCGGCCATAACTGCTGAAGCGGGATTGGTACCATGTGCCGAAGCTGGGATAAGACAAATATTACGATGGCCTTCGTTTCTGGATTCATGATAGGCACGTATCATCATCAACCCTGCATATTCACCTTGGGCCCCTGAATTAGGTTGCAATGAAGTACCTGCAAAACCAGTTATGGTTGTTAGGTCTCTCTCAAGCTCTTTAAGTACTATTTGATAGCCTTCAGCTTGATCAACTGGTACAAAAGGGTGAATATTGCCCCATTGTTCCCAACTTAATGGCAGCATTTCGCTGGCGGCGTTCAACTTCATCGTACATGAGCCCAAAGAGATCATGGAGTGGTTCAAAGCCAAATCCCTACGTTCCAATTTTTTGATATAACGCATTATTTCGGTCTCCGAATGATAAGCGTTGAAGACTTTATTTTCCATGAAAGAAGAGGCTCTCACAAGTGTTGAGGGTATTACATCCAAAAGTGGTTCAGAAATTGAAAAAGTTTCGTTTTTTGGGTGCAATTCCATAAAACACGATATGATATGCTTTATATCATTTTTATCGGTAGCTTCATTAACAGATATAGAAATGGTGTTCTTGTCAATATAATTAAAGTTAATTCCTTTCTTTTCAGCTATGACTTTAAGCATATCGGAATCCTCAACATTTATCTTTATGGTGTCAAAAAAGGAAGTATTTAATTGATTGAATCCCAAACCATGTAAAAATTGGCTCAATGCCCTAGCATTAGAGTGAACTTGCTCTGCAATATTTGTTAGTCCTTTAGGCCCGTGGTAAACGGCGTACATGCCTGCCATCACGGCTAAAAGCACCTGAGCCGTACAGATATTTGAAGTAGCCTTATCCCGTTTTATGTGCTGCTCCCTTGTCTGTAATGCCATGCGCATTGCAGGCCTCCCATCAGTATCTTTGGTAACTCCGATGATTCTTCCTGGAATGTTTCTTTTATACGCTTCTTTAGTGGCGAAATAGGCAGCATGGGGCCCACCATAACCTAAGGGGATTCCAAAACGCTGGGTTGTGCCTACAACTACATCGGCACCCAATTCTCCAGGGGGTGTCAGTAAAATCAAACTCAAAATATCAGCGGCAACAGCAACCTTAATTTCATTCTCTTTTGCCTTTGCAACGAATGCCGCATAATCATGTACTTGACCATGTTTGCCCGGATATTGAAGCAATACACCATAAAAGTCATCATTAAATTTGAAATCTTCATGATTGCCGACTACCAATTCAATTCCCAATGGACGTGAACGTGTTTGTAATAAAGATAAGGTCTGAGGGAGTACTTCTTCAGAAACAAAAAACTTGATAACGCCTTCTTTCTTTTGGGCTCTGGTACGTACATCAAAAAGCATAGACATAGCTTCCGCGGCAGCTGTACTTTCGTCCAAAAGGGAAGCATTTGCCAATTCCATTCCGGTCAATTCAGCAACAACAGTCTGGAAATTTAAAAGTGCTTCCAATCTTCCCTGTGCAATCTCGGCCTGGTAAGGTGTATATGCCGTATACCATCCTGGGTTTTCCAAAATATTCCGTTTTATAACGGAAGGGGTGATACTTTCGTGATACCCAAGACCAATATAGGTTTTGAACATCTTGTTTTTCTCGGATAGTTGCTTAATATGGGAAAGAAATTCATTTTCGCTCATTGCTTCAGATAGGGAAAGAGGCTTGGCCAATCTAATATCTAAAGGAATGGTTTCATCAATGATCTGATCAAGGCTCTTGGCTTTAACTGTTTTGAGCATTTGCTGAAGGTCTTCTTCTTTAATGCCGATATGTCGTGAAGCAAACAAGTCTGTTCTCATATTTACAAAAATTCAATGGGCAAACATAGGAATTAATTCCCTTAAAATTATCGGTTTATCGTTGAACTGGACTAAAGTTTTTAACCAATTTCAAAGGTTATAAACAGTTTGGGTATTTTTACCTAATGAAGTTCCTGAAAAGAATATTTAATTTTTACTTGGATGCTAGTATCCATGTGGGATTAGCCGTATTTGCCTTACTCAAGGTTACATCTATTCTTTTTAAGGTTGAATTGAGTAATCATCTATCTTTTTTTGTCTTTTTGGGAACTATTGTCTGCTATAATTTCATTAAATACGGGGTAGAAGCTGGTAAGTATATTTTGGTCAATAATAGATATCATAAAAGTATCCAGATTTTTAGTTTAGTTGCTTTTGTTTTTGGCTGCTATCACGGATATTTTTTAAGTATTGATTCGTGGCTGATAATTTTGATTTTAACGGGTTTGACTGGTTTATATGCGTTGCCAGTACTACCGCAATCCAATAATTTAAGAAGCCTTGGCGGACTTAAAATATTTCTCGTCGCAATAGTCTGGTCAGGGATAACAGTTGTTTTGCCCTATACTGAAATAAGTAGGATTTTAGTTTGGGATGACTGGGTAGAAGTAGTACAGCGATTATTGTTGGTTTTAGTGTTAATGATTCCTTTTGAGATAAGGGATTTGGCTTATGATAAACCCGAATTAAAGACCATACCGCAGCGTATAGGCGTAACAAAAACCAAAATTTTTGGCAGTTTTTTAGTACTTTTCTTCTTCTTCTTGACTTTTTTAAAGGATGACATATCTGAATTGGAACTTATTGCAAAGGCCGTGCTTTTTTTGATTTTGGGAGGATTGATGATTATAACCAAACGCGATCAAACGCGATATTTTGCCTCTTTTTGGGTCGAATTCGTTCCCATTTTCTGGTGGTTTTTGATTTGGGGCCTCACGTTCTATTATTAAATTTTATCCTGCAGGTCTTTTTTCATTATCAATTTGTCTTTAGCAGGCAAACAGTGAAGTGGTGCTTTATCACAGAGCGCAGTTAGTTCGGCGTTCCTTTTAGAAAATTTAGAGCAGGTATTACAGTAGAGTAAGTGCATTACCAATTTTATTTTTTCTATAAAAGACGCTTCCTTATATTGTTTTTTGTTGCAGATTATAGCTGCCTCATCACACGAAATCATATTAAAACCAATTTTGATTCAGGCAACCCATCAAGGCAGTTCTGGCCCTATGTATCATTACCCAAAGGTTAGACGGATTTATCCCGAGTTCTTTACAAATATCTTCTGTGCTCATACCTTGAATGGTCTTCATTATAAAGACCAATGATTGTTTTTTTGGTAATTTGGAAATGCATTCCTGAATAGCCAAACCTAATTCCTCATTTTCAATTCTATCATTTTCCAACGTACTAATGGGGTCGGCTACTTGTTCCTCTAACCAATCACCATCAGTATCGCTGTGTGAGCTATAGCTCATACGAACTTCAGCTTTTCCTTTATTAGAATATATCTTTCGATAATGGTCTATTACCTTTCTTTTGAGAATTGCAATTAGCCAGGTGCGCTCGGCTGCTGTACCTTTATAGTTCTTGGCTGACTTCAATCCGGCAAAAAATGTTTCCTGCACCAAATCTTTTGCAACCTCAGTATCACTTACGCGAGATACTGCATAATTAAAGAGGTAATCAGCGTATTGATCTACCCAATTTTCTGGATGTAACTGGTGCGTCTCCATGAATTTTGTTATTCTTCCCAAAAGTAGTTGATTTTTTTGTTAACAAATATGTTTATTTTTAGAGCAAACTAGTTTAGCATGAAGAATTTCATTTTAGTTGCCGTTGTTCTTTTATTTAATTTTGGATGTTCCCAAATAAAAGAAAAGCATATCACAGAAGTCTCACGGAGCGAACTTGAAAATGTGATTTTAGTTGATGTGAGAACCCCAAAGGAGTTTAATGCTGGTCATTTGGAGAATTCATTGAATATTGACTGGTTAGGGGATAGTTTTATAGAGGAATTTGAAAAAATCAAAAAAGACAAGTCCATTTACCTTTATTGTAGAAGTGGTAGGCGAAGTGCCTATGCGACCAAGTACCTTGATTCTTTGGGATACACAAGCGTTTACAACCTAACAGGAGGATATATAGCTTGGGAAGAAAAGAACAAGTAAGTTATTTTTGTAATAAACCAGCACGTTCCAATAGAGCTTCGACTTTAGGTTCGGCACCCCTAAAGCGTTTATACAAAATCATAGGCTTTTCCGTACCTCCCTTAGAAAGAACATTATCCTTGAATTTTGTGGAGATTTCTTTGTTGAATATCCCTTTTTCCTTAAAATACGCAAAAGCATCGGCAT
Source organism: Maribacter sp. (assembly GCA_024228355.1). Taxonomy (GTDB): domain Bacteria; phylum Bacteroidota; class Bacteroidia; order Flavobacteriales; family Flavobacteriaceae; genus Maribacter_A. Next base: position 36,196 of record JAAETN010000526.1, read on the forward strand.
CTAGGACTTCTGCCCATTTATAGCTGTAATAACCGGAGGAGTAACCTCCTTGAAAAATATGCGAGAACGCTGTACTCATACAGGTTTCAATAGTCTTCGGATATAGAATGGTATCTTCGAAAGCTATTGTTTCGTGATCTTTAACATTAGTTATTTTTGAAGGGTCCGCAGCGTGCCAAGACATGTCCAATAAACCAAAACTTATTTGGCGAAGGGTTGCCATCCCTTCTTGAAAAGTAGCAGATTCCTTTATTTTCTGTACCAATTCCATCGGAATAATTTCGCCAGTTTCGAAATGTGTTGCAAAAAGTTCGAGGGCCTCTTTTTCATAACACCAATTTTCCATTACCTGACTAGGTAACTCAACGAAATCCCAGTATACCGAAGTACCAGATAGGCTGGGGTAAGTTGTATTCGCGAGCATGCCATGCAAACCATGGCCGAATTCGTGGAATAAGGTGGTGACTTCATTGAAAGTAAGTAAAGATGGTTTACTTGGTGTTGACAGTGTAAAATTGCAGACGTTTGAGATATGTGGACGCACATTCTCACCATTTTTTATGTATTGCGGTTTGTATGAGGTCATCCATGCACCACCCCGCTTACCTACCCTAGGGTGAAAATCGGCGTAGAACAGTGAAATAAGATTGCCATTTGTATCTTTTACCTTATAAGTCTTCACTTCATCATGGTACGTATCAATATCAGAGACTTCTTCAAATTTGAGGCCGAACAATTTTTCTGCTACTTTAAAAACGCCAGCGATAACATTCTCTAATTTAAAATAGGGCTTCAACTTCTCATCATCAAGATCGAATAGTTTTTGTTTTAGCTTTTCGGAATAGTAGGACCCATCCCATTTTTGCAATTGTTCAATTCCGTCTAATTCCTTCGCAAAATCCTCCAATTGCTTGAATTCCCTTTCAGCTGCTGGTTTGGCTTTTTCCAAAAGCTCGTTCAAAAATTCATGAACTTTTTCAGGAGTCTCCGCCATGCGCTCTTCCAATACAAAATGGGCATGGGTTTTATAACCCAAAAGAACCGCTCTTTCATGACGTAGATTGGCAATCTTAAGTATGTTTTCCTGATTGTCCAATTCATCATTATGAAAACCCTTGCTGCCAAAAGCCAAGGAAAGCTTCTTACGAAGCGCTCTGTTCTTGGCATATTTCATGAATGGGATGTAACTCGGATAATCCAAGGTTATCAACCATCCTTCTTTATCCTTTGATTCTGCCAATTGGGCAGCGGCCTCCTTTTCACCCTCTGGTAAACCATCTAACTGATTTTCGTCATTAAGGTGCATTTCGTAATTATTGGTCTCGGCCAGTACATTCTCACCAAATTTTAATTTAAGTTTGGAAAGGTCTGCATCAATCTCTCGCAAGCGTTTCTTTTTCTCTTCACTTAAATTTGCCCCGTTTCTACTGAAACTTTTATATTTTTTATCTAGTAAAGTGTCTTCCTCAACTGTTAACTTAAGCTGGTCTTTTTGAATATAAATAGCTTTTACTCTATTGAATAATGCGGGGTTCAATGTTATATCATTGCTGAATTCTGATAGTAATGGAGATACCTCTTGGGCAATTTTTTGTATTTCCTCATTTGTCTCGGCAGAATTTAAATTGAAAAACACACTTGAAATGCGGTCTAGTTGTTGTCCCGAAAAATCCAAGGTCTTAATGGTGTTTTCAAACGAAGGCTCTGAGGGATTATTTGTTATATTGTCGATTTCTGCCCTAGCATCTTCAATAGCTTGAAGAAAAGCTGGTTTAAAATGTTCATTTTGGATTTTTGAAAATGGTGCGGTGTCAAAGGGCTGAAGAAGAGGGTTCATTATAGGTTTATGCTTTTGTCTGTGTATGGGTTTATTAAGAGATTGCTTGGGATCTGAGAATTTTATTGCTACTAGGTTATTCGAAACCTGAAGCCATGAAAGCTTCATACTTTTGCTGCTAACTATTACGTGCCTACTCTTACTTTTTACTATTTACAGATTTCGCTCCTTCAATCACTTTTTGTTTCAATCCTTCTTTATAAAGTATGATTTTATCAGGCACGGGTTTATCAGGGCTACCAATAATTGGAGCAGCCAATATACCCGCATTTTTAGCACCGTTTAAGGCGACAGTTGCGACAGGTACACCGCCTGGCATTTGTAGTATCGAAAGGACAGAATCCCAGCCGTCAATAGAGTTGCTGCTTTTAACAGGAACGCCAATTACGGGCAAAGGCGACATTGAAGCGACCATTCCAGGGAGGTGTGCTGCTCCTCCTGCTCCCGCAACTATTACTGAATAACCATTTTTATGGGCATTTTGACTGAAGTCAAAAAGTTTTTCTGGGGTACGGTGGGCAGAAACAATGTCGACATCAACTTCAATATCAAATCCGTTTAATATGTCAATGGCCTCTTGCATTATAGGTAGGTCGCTAGTGCTTCCCATTACTACGGCTACTTTTTTCATAAAATTCCAAATTTTAAATTCCAAATTCCAAATGATTATTGGAAAATGGGATTTGGTTTTTGTGATTTATTTGCTTATTACTTTTATCGTTTCCTTTACTTGTTGTGCAATTTTTCTGGCTTCCTCAATATCCTCATTTATAATAGTCACATGACCCATTTTGCGAAAAGGCCTCGTTTGTTTTTTCCCATAGATATGTGGGGTAACTCCCTCCAATCTCAATATGTCTTCTATATTTTTATAGATAACATCACCGGTATATCCTTCCGCACCTACCAAATTTACCATTATACCAGCTACTTTGCTATCTGTATTCCCTAAAGGTAAGTCCAAAATGGCACGTATATGTTGTTCAAACTGGTTGGTATAGCTGGCCTCAATACTATAATGTCCACTATTATGGGGTCTAGGAGCAACTTCATTCACCAAGATTTCATCTTCTTTGGTTTGGAACATTTCAACTGCCAAAAGACCTACATGTTTTATGCTATTAGAGACTTTTAAGGCTATCTTCCTCGCTTTCTGGGCGACCTTATCATCAATACGAGCTGGACAAATAACATATTCTACCTGATTTGCTTCTGGGTGGAATTCCATTTCAACGACAGGGTAGGTATCCACATCACCACTCACATTTCGGGCAACAACCACGGCTAGCTCATTTTTGAACGGAATCATATCCTCTGTAATGCACTCCCCTTGAGGCAATCCATTTAAATCTTCAGTGCTGCGAATTATTTTTACACCTTGTCCGTCATAACCGAATTGTGCACTTTTCCACACAAACGGGAACTCCAGACTAACATGCTCAATACTGTCCTTTATTTCACTGGCATAAGCAAAACGGGAAAAAGGAGCGGTTGGAATATCATTATCAACATAAAACAATTTTTGCTTGGCTTTGTTTTGTATAATCCGCAATGCCGATGTGGGTGGATACACTTTTACCCCCTCAACTTCCAACCTCTCAAGGGCATTAATATTTACATTTTCAATCTCAATAGTAAGCACATCGACGGTTAGACCAAAGTTGTAAACCGCCTCAAAATCCAGTAAATCCCCAATTACAAATTCATTACAGGCTATTTTACAAGGAGCTTCATTAGAGGCATCCATTACCTTAGTGTAAATGTCAAATTTCCGGGTTTCGTACAATATCATTTTACCCAGTTGTCCACCACCTAGAATTCCCAGTTTAAAGTCAGAAGAAAAATAATCCATACGACTATTCAAGCAGTTAGGGTTAATGAATTTTTAGATAATTGCAACAAAAATACACCGAATTCTTAAAACTATATGGCTGTCATTTAAAAAGAGAAATCAAAATGGTATCTTTGCCGTCTTAGTAAGTTTAAACCATTGATAAAACTTCACGATAAATACTTCAAACCTTTTATTAGCGAGGAAGAGATTCTTTCGGCGGTCAAATCAATTGCTGAAAAAATTGCTGCGGACTATAAAGACAAGACACCTGTGTTTGTTGGGGTCTTGAATGGAGCTTTTATGTTCGTTGCTGATTTTTTAAAGGCGTATCCGCATCCCTGCGAAGTTTCATTCGTAAAATTAAGCTCTTATCAGGGTTTGACCTCAACGGGGATTGTAGAGACCTTATTGGATCCACCAGACAATTTGCAGGGTAAAAGCGTTATTATTCTGGAGGATATTATTGACTCTGGCCGCACATTGAAGGAATTGGTACATCTGTTCAATAATACGAATGTAAAAGAGTATAAAATTGCAAGCTTATTCTACAAATCAGAGGTTTATAATGGCGAATACCCCATTGATTACATAGGCATAAACATCCCAGATAAATTTATCGTAGGTTACGGACTTGATTATCTTGAGTTGGGTCGTAATCTAAGAGAAGTATACCAATTAAATAAAAAGCATATGATTAATCTTGTCCTTTTCGGCAAACCAGGAGCCGGAAAAGGTACTCAGGCCGAGTTTTTAAAAGATAAATACAATTTAAAGCATATTTCTACCGGAGATGTTTTTCGATATAATATCAAAAATGGAACAGAATTAGGGACCTTGGCCAAGTCGTATATGGACAAAGGAGATTTGGTCCCTGATGAGGTGACTATAAAAATGTTGGAAGACGAGGTAGTGAAAAATCCTGAAGCAAGTGGATTTATTTTCGACGGATTTCCTAGAACAACTGCGCAAGCTGAAGCTTTGGATAAATTCCTGGAATCAAGAAAAATGAAAATTGATGCAACACTTGCACTTGATGCCGATGATGAGATCTTGATCCAACGTTTGTTGGAACGTGGTAAGCTGAGTGGAAGAATCGATGATCAGGACGAGTCCAAAATCAGGAATAGATTTGTGGAATACAATCAAAAGACTGCTCCCTTACAAGCCTATTATGAGGCCCAAGGTAAATACCACAGTGTGAATGGCATTGGTGCCATTGAGGACATTACCCACCGCTTGGGTAAGGTAATTGAGGAGCTGTAAGGTATTTTTGAGTTCTGTAGTGTATATATGAATTTTGATCTTCAACCCTTACTACAGTCTGATTTGGTGGTTATTAGGCCATTGAAAACGGAAGACTTTAATAATTTGTATGAGGTCGCCTCTGATCCACTGATATGGGTACAACACCAAAACCAAAATCGTCATACGTTAGAAGAGTTTACCCAGTTTTTTAGGGAGTCACAGGCATCACTCGGTGCATTGACCATAGTGAATAAGAAAACCAAACAGATTATTGGAAGTTCAAGATTCAAAATTATCGATGATGCTGAAGGAGTAGTTGAAATTGGTTGGTCATTTTTGGCCAGGAAATATTGGGGCGGCTTTTATAATGGGGATATAAAGAAGTTAATGGTGAATTATGCCCTGAATTCCCGTAAGAAGGTCATTTTTTATGTTGACTCTAAAAACTTTCGGTCACAACGTGCTCTGGAAAAGTTAGGGGCAAAGAAGTCCAGGAATTTTCTAAAATCATGGGTTTTGCCAGAAAACAAAGGAATGACCTATGTAATCGATAAAAAGTTTGAATAACAGATAAAAATTTGGATTTTCCGCTTCTAGTCGATTTTATTGTCTTTCCTGTATTTTGTTTGACATTTACCTACCAAATTGCATCCACCAAATTCATTACTTTTGCCTCGAGTGTTTCAGCCTAGAACCTGAAACCTAAAATTAAAACTAGTCATGACCGAAGGAAACTTTGTTGATTATGTGAAGATTCATGCCAGCTCAGGTAAGGGTGGTAAGGGTTCTGTACACTTACATCGAGAGAAATATATAACAAAAGGAGGTCCAGATGGAGGTGATGGTGGTCGTGGTGGTCATGTGATAGTTCGTGGCAACAAGAATTTGTGGACCCTGGTGGGATTTAAATTCAAAAGGCATTTTAAAGCTGGTCACGGTGGTCACGGCAGTAAAAACAGAAGCTCGGGAGCCGATGGTGAGGATGTTTATATGGATGTTCCCTTGGGTACTGTTATTAGGAATTCTGAAAATAGTGAGGTTCTTTTCGAAATCACAGAAGTTGGTGAAGAAAAAATCCTTGTGGAAGGTGGTATGGGAGGCCGCGGAAACTGGCATTTTAAATCTTCTACGAATCAAACACCTCGTTACGCTCAACCAGGTGTTGAGGGTAAGGAGATTGACGTAACGCTTGAACTTAAAGTATTGGCCGATGTTGGTTTGGTCGGTTTTCCCAATGCAGGTAAATCTACATTGCTGGCCGCCATTACTTCGGCTAAACCCAAGATTGCAGATTATGAGTTTACTACATTAAAACCCAATTTGGGTATTGTTCAGCACCGTGATTTTCAAAGTTTTGTTATGGCCGATATCCCGGGTATTATTGAAGGCGCTGCAGAAGGTAAGGGGCTTGGACATTACTTCTTAAGGCATATTGAACGCAATGCAACGCTTTTGTTTTTGATTCCGGCCGATAGTAATGATATCAGCAAGGAATATGGTATTCTTTTGGATGAGCTTAGAAGATATAATCCGGAGTTGTTGGACAAAGAAAGATTAGTGGCTATTTCCAAAAGTGATATGCTAGATGAAGAATTGATGGGGGAAATGAAAATTGAATTGGACAAGGATTTTACCGATGTTCCTTATCTGTTTATATCCTCAGTTTCGCAGTTAGGTATCCAAGAACTTAAGGATAGACTCTGGGTGTTATTAAACGATTAAACCTTACAGAAGTACCAATCTCTGCTATTTTTCTTTAAATTTATGTAAAACGATGCTAATGAAAGGCTTAGGTTTCATGCTATTAGTGCTTTTATTCACGTCTTGCCATGTGGTTCGTGTGCAAACAGATTATGAAAAGGAAACCGATTTTTCCAATTATACCACCTATAACTATTACGATGATATGGAAACGGGTTTGAGTGAACTGGATGAAAAACGATTAATCAAGATTTTGGACGCAGCCATGCAAGCTGAGGGGTTATTACTCTCTGAAGAACCGGATTTTCTTGTTAATATACAAAGTGGAATTTACCAGACACCAAGAAACAATACAGTTGGAGTAGGCGTAGGAGGCACGGGAAAAAATGTTGGTGGAGGTGTTTCTGTGGGAATACCCATTGGGCAGTCAAACGTGCAGCAAGAAATCCATTTCGATTTCGTAGATAGCCAGAAAGAAATGTTGATTTGGCAGGCAATAAGTAAAAACTACTTGAATGAAAATGTGACTCCTGTTGAACGGGAAAAAAAGTTACAGGAAATTGTGGAAAAGGTATTGTCAAGATATCCTCCTAAGAAGAGAAAATAAAAAAAGCGATTTCAATTTTGTATTGAAATCGCTCAAATAGCTTTA
>JAAETN010000527.1 GCA_024228355.1 Maribacter sp.
ACAGTTACTTTAAGAACTTGGGGTTGCCAGAATTGGCAGCAAGATGAACATAAAGCAATTTGAACCGCCGTGGTACGTGATCCGTATGCCCGGTGGTGTGGGAGGAGAGGGGCTGTGAGGCTCCTCCCTATCCCGATTATAACTCATAAAGGGAAATAGCTATAAAAATGAAGAACATCACCATCGTGGCAGCAATATCCTTTTGCGCTGTTGTAGGTGGGCACTTTGGAGTTGGCGTTGTAAATAGTCACATAGATAAAAAAGCAGGAGAAATTGTTGAGCATACTTTGTCTAATAATGCGATAACCCAACTAGAATTATTGTCAGAAATACAGGTGTTACTTAGAGCTGGTAATATCAATGCTGCAAATAGCAAAATATCAGAAGCAAACGAAACTACTAAATACATTCTTCAATATTCTTGTGGCCGCCCCAAATGTATGGAAGCTATTAAAAAACATGAAAAGCATCAATCGTTATAACAAGACGGCCCAGATGGACGGCTTCGCCGCCACTGGCCTCAAACGTTAAGGATTAAAGACCAGAAAGAGAAGCGGGAATTATATATTGCTGTTTTAGTGTGAAGGCAAATTCATTTATAAATGCATTTTAAGATCAAGAGCATAGATGCAGAAACAGCAGAAATACTGCACGATTCAACAAAGGACGCATCTTTGATACATTTTGGAAATTAAAATTGGGGCTTCGTTTAATGAAATATGTAGCCCCAAAGTATGAAGGGAGCATTTTTTAAAGCCAGGGCAAATAATATTAATAGGTGGTCTGGGGTAGCTCGGCACCTTAACAAGTCGCCCAACAAGGACGCACAAAAAGCGTGCGCCTGTTGGCTAAAACGTTATGCATAAAAAAGAAATACACAAGTGGTGGAGAATATTATTTGGAATACTTCTAGTATTTTTCGTAATTGATGTTTTGGGCCT
>JAAETN010000528.1 GCA_024228355.1 Maribacter sp.
GCTTAAAATCACCATTATTCTCAGCTTCAATTTGTCTTCGAATCTCACGTATTCCTTCAACTATTGGATCTTTCATTTTGGGGCTCCGTTAATGCCTCAGGCAGCTATTCCTAGCAATATTAATCCCACATGTTGAACGCAACACAGAGAGGTACCAGTCAAGCACGTCCATTTATGTAGTTTTCCAGTGAGCTTCAATAGTGTCAGCTGATAAATCCGCACCACAATCCCACTCAATAAAGTATTTACCATTCATTACTTTACGAAAAGTATCTTGACTTTTCAATTCCAGGAAAGCTTCAAGTTCCAAATATGGACTTACATCGAAAACGCCTGTGATACCATCTTCAGTAATGATTTTAAGTGTGTAGTTTTTATCGGGTTTAACCTCAAATATTCTCATTGATCTAATCCTTTGATTTTAAATGGAACTTGACCATTAACAGCAAGTTCCCAATCGGCGAGTAAATCCTCTTGATGAATCTCGATCCAGGCAATAACCAGCTTTTCCTTTTTGGAAGGTATTTTCCCTGCTAGTAAA
>JAAETN010000529.1 GCA_024228355.1 Maribacter sp.
AAATTAGGAAAGGGCTCCGCTTTTTTTCTTTGTTTTTCGGACATCATGCTGTAGATATACTCTAATTTCCTCACATCTTCACCAATTACCCTAAAATCATCCTTGGACATTTTATTGTACTTTGAAGCCAATACATTGTAAGCTTTGATTTGTTCTTTAGTGACTCCTTCTTGTAAAGGGCATTCAGGGAAAGGTTCTGCCCCGTTTTTTTGGTTTTGGGTCAGCAAACCATAAATGTCTTCAAGAATTTTTAAATCTTTTAATGGAATATCTCTACTTTCTCTAGGTTGTGCATTGTATTTTTTAGCCAAAGCATTGTATTCGTCTATTTGCTTTTTAGTGGCGCCTTTTTGCACAATTATTTCTTGGTTACGATATGAATATTCTTTCGGACCAATAATATTTATTTGTGCTACGCCATAATCCAATAAGATAGGTTCAATATCTTTTAGTATTTTCATTGGAGCTTCAGCATCGGGCATAATTAAAACCCTTACTACAGTTTCACGTTGTTCTTTGGTCAGATTCGTATTGATTTTTTGTAAATGCGATTTAAGGATATCCAAGGAAAGTAAAACGTTATTTTGAACAAGGATTTCCCCTTTCTTGGTAATTCGAATAACTATTGTCTTTGCCGCTAATACCTGTTCCATAGCAGGAATGGTTATTTCAACGGGTGATTGCAGTTCCACAAGTTTTTTTTCACTGAAGCCGAATAATAAAAGGGCAGATAGTGGTAGTATTAATAGGCTTCGCAATACAATTGATTTTTTTGATGTTTTAGTTTTCATGACTTTAAATCGTTTTTTGATTGATGAATAATTGATGGCATTGGCCATCCCGATAGCTATCGGGTGCGGCTGCTTGGAGTTTGATGAGAACTCCAATAAAACATTCTGATATTTTGATGGCTTAATACCTTTACGTACGACCTCGCGGTCTGCTAAAAACTCATGATTGAGTTTGATGGTATTTTTCAATAAATAGATTAATGGATTAAACCAAAAAACTACTTGCAAAAACTCAATGAACAAAACATCAAGACTATGCTTTTGTTTGGCATGCGTTTCTTCATGCAATAACACTTCCCTGGGTATTTCCCTGGCTTCAAACTTTTGTTTGTTCAAAAAGATATAATTGAAAAAGGTATGGGGAATAATACTATCCCGCAATAAGACATTGGTAATTCGATTGATTCTTAATTTTGGGTTCTTTCGAATTCTTTGGATTATTCGCGATAGGTTTTTAAGGAATTTGTATCCAAAAACAACAATCCCAATAAGGTAGATACTCCATAAAATAACTGGTAAGTAATCAGTTGCTGTTTCTTCTTGTACAGTGCTAGAAACATTCAATAAAGGAGTGGTGGGTTGTTCCATAATTGGTTTCACCACAGGAATCTCAATATATTCCACAAAAGTCACAAAGGGGATTACAAATGCGGTTAAAAGTGCAAATATCAAATAGAACCGTTTGAACGTATGCATATTTTCCCGTTCAAGGAAAAGCTTGTAAAAGGCCAATAAGAGGGCCAGGCAAACACCAGATTTTAAGATATAGAGCAACATACTTTACTTCTTTTCAATTTCTTTATCGATCAATGCTTTTAAATCTTCCAATTCGGTTTTAGTCAGGTCGGTTTCCTGGGTAAAGAACGATGCAAATTGAGAGGCACTGTCGTTGAAGAAATTCTTAATAAGTCCGTTTACGTGTTTTGAGAAATAATCCTTCTTCTTTACAGTGGGATAATATTCCCTGGAGCGACCATAACTTTTATAACCAACAAAACCCTTATCGGTCATTCGTTTAAGCAATGTGGCAATTGTGGTGGTCGCTGGCTTGGGTTCGGGATAAGCTTCCAATAAGTCTTTTAGGAATGCTTTTTGTTGCTTCCATAAAATATTCATCAATTCTTCCTCTGTTTTGGATAACTGCACGTTCTACAATTTTAGAATTACTTCTACAAACATAGAATAAATATTTTAATTCTACAAATGTAGAGTTAAAAATCTCTAGTCAAAACCAAAATTAATGTAGTTTTGCACATCATTAAATAGAAGTAATGGGTTTGTTAGAGGATTTACAATCAAGAAGTGGTTCCAAGTGCGAATTATGCACAGCTACTGACAATTTGAAAATATATGAAGTACCTCCTGTTTCTACGGCTGGGGTAGATGGTAGTTTGTTGGGTTGTGAAACGTGTATAGGTCAAATCGAGAATCCCGATACTGTAGTTGCAAATCACTGGCGTTGTTTAAATGATAGTATGTGGAGTGAATACCCTGCGGTTCAAGTAGTGGCGTGGCGAATGCTTTCAAGATTAAAACCAGAAGGTTGGCCACAAGACCTATTGGATATGATGTATTTGGATGATAAAACCCTAGAATGGGCCAAGGCAACAGGGGAAGGAATTGAAGAAAGTGAAAGAGTCATCCATCGGGATGTAAACGGAGTGGCTTTGAATGCTGGGGATAATGTGGTATTGATCAAGGACCTTAAGGTAAAAGGCTCAAGCTTGGTTGCGAAGCAAGGAACAGCCGTTCGTAGAATATCATTAGACCCTGAAAATGCAGAATATATTGAGGGCAAGGTCGGAGCGCAGCAAATTGTCATAATAACCAAATACGTAAAGAAAATTTAGTTATCTACCCTCTTGAACTTAAAAAAGATATCTCCTTCTTATTATAATTCTTGGGCCATCATTTCTGCAAAGTACTTGTAAAAATAAGGTATGGTTTCTATGCCTTTATAATAAAACCACAATCCAAAATGCTCATTGGGCGAATGTATTGCGTTACTATCCAATCCAAAGCCCATAAGAATTATTTTACTGTCGAGCTCTTTTTCAAAGAGCGGAACTATGGGGATGCTGCCACCTCCACGTTGTGGAATAGGTACTTTGCCAAATGTTGTTTCATAGGCTTTTGATGCTGCTTGGTAACCTATTGTATCGATGGGTGTTACATAGGCTTGTCCACCATGATGGGGAATAACCTTGACCTGCACTCCCTTGGGAGCCAAACTTTCAAAATGGGTAGTGAAAAGATCTGTTATTTCCTCCCAATCCTGATTGGGCACCAATCGCATTGATATTTTGGCATAGGCCTTACTAGCAATTACGGTCTTGGCTCCTTCACCAATGTATCCGCCCCAAATGCCGTTTACATCCAAAGTGGGACGAATGGAATTTCTTTCATTCGTGGTGTAACCCTTTTCCCCATAAATACTGTCAATATCCAATATGCTTTGATATGCATCCAAATCAAAAGGGGCCTTTGCCATTTCAGCCCTTTCTTCTGACGAAAGTTCTTCTACCTTATCATAAAAACCAGTTATGGTAATATGATTGTTCTCATCATGAAGGGCGGCAATCATTTTCGTCAAAATATTAATAGGATTCGCCACGGCGCCACCATATAATCCAGAGTGAAGGTCACGATTTGGGCCAGTGAGTTCAACTTCCACATAACTTAAACCCCGCAGACCAGTTGTAATTGATGGATATTCTTTACTTATCATTCCCGTATCGGAAATCAAGATAACATCGTTTTTTAGTTTCTCTTTGTTGTTGGCAACATATTGGGCAATATTTACACTACCAACTTCCTCTTCACCTTCAATCATGAATTTTACATTGCAGGGAAGCTGGTCATTTTTGACCATGAATTCCAGGGCTTTTACGTGCATGTACATTTGTCCCTTATCATCACTCGCCCCCCTTGCGAAAATGGCTCCGTCTGGGTGCTCATCAGTTTTTTTGATTACAGGTTCAAAAGGGGGTGAATCCCAAAGATCTAGGGGATCAGGTGGTTGCACATCATAATGACCATATACAAGTACGGTCGGCAGCTTAGGGTCAATAATTTTTTCTCCATAAACAATTGGGTACCCGTCTGTTTCACATATTTCAACATGATCACAACCAGCTTCAATTAAGGCTTTTTCAACAACTTCCGCGGTATTGATTACATCTTGAGAAAATGCCGAATCTGCGCTTATTGAAGGAATTTTAAGAAGTTCAATGAGTTCGTTTAAAAATCTGTCTTTGTGCTGGTTAATATATTCTTTACTGCTTTGCATGTATATGGCTTTGAAGTATGGTCAAAATTACGAAAAGAACTTTTTAAAGGGAGTGTTTACTAAATTGAAATTTTGCTTTATATTTGCATCCCGATAATCCTAAGGGATTGGGAAATATTCTTTGCGGGCGTGGTGGTCCCGATATCCCGATAACTATCGGGAGGGAGGTAGACCTGTCTGCCGACAGGCAGGCACGCTAGGAAAGCTGGTGTTAGCAAAGGATTAGAATATATTACGATTATAATTTTGGATTATTTATGCGGGCGTGGTGGA
>JAAETN010000530.1 GCA_024228355.1 Maribacter sp.
CGACCTAGATTTTAAGCACAATCTTGAAGAAAAACTAAAATTGGTCGAGCGTGCGGAAGCTTTGGAAAAAGAGGAGGATTTGAACAAGGCATTTCGTGAATTGCAAACCTTGCATAAAATCTGGAAAGAGGATATTGGTCCTGTCGGCAAGGAGCATAGGGAAGAAATCTGGGAACGTTTTAGTAATGCCACTAAAGTGTTGCACCACCGAAGGCAGGACTATTATAAGGATTTAGACAAAATACATGAACAAAACCTTGAAAAAAAGAATGGGATTATTGACGCAATCACGGCTATCTCAACAACGGTCGCTGATAACCACAGAGCACTTCAACAGCAAATAAAGCAAATTGAGGAATTGCGTGATGCTTTCTTTAAAGCAGGAAAGGTTCCGCAAAAGGTTAACGAGCAGACTTGGGCCAATTTCAAAGATGCTGTTCGAAGTTTCAATAGAAATAAAAATGCCTATTACAAAAACCTTAAAAAAGGGCAACAGGAGAACCTTGAGAAAAAACGTGAATTGTTGAACCTTGCTATTTCATTAAAGGATAGTGAGGAATGGGATTCGACTACTTCAGAGATGAAGCGAATTCAAAACGAATGGAAGAAAATAGGCCATGTACCCAGAAAATATTCCGATAAAATCTGGAAAGAATTCAAAGATGCCTGCAATCATTATTTTGACCGACTACACGCTTTAAAAAATGAGGCCTACAAGGACGAAGTGGAGAATTTTGAAAAAAAGAACGCTTGTCTTGAACGGCTAAAAGCCTTTGAATTAACAGGCAATAGGGATAAAGACCTTACGACCATAAAAGCATTTGTGAAAGAATGGAAGACCTATGGTCGTGTGCCCTTCAATAAAAAGAATATCAATCAAAAGTTCAATAAAATTCTCGATGCTATTTTTAGGAAATTGGACGTTAGCAGACAGGAATCCGAACTTTTGAGGTATGGTAATAAAATCCATCAATTGGCAAGTGGGGATAATGATAGGGCCATTGCGAATGAAAGATCGTTTATTCGTAAGAAGATCGATGAGAGCAAAAACGAAATTCGCCAGTTAGAGAACAACCTCTTATTTTTCTCGAACGCTTCAGAAGATAATCCCATGGTAAAAGAAGTGGTTAAGAAAGTTGAGAGCCATAAAGAGGCTCTGGAGACTTGGCAAGCTAAGCTTAAGAAGTTGAATGTTATGCAACACAATCTGCATAAAGTAATTGAAGAGACTCCTGAAGAAACTAAGGCGGATACTGCCGAAGAAGAATAACAGCCTTTTAATAATACAATATCACTAGTAATAATACAATATCGCTAGGCTTTTCGCCTAATCTTCGTATTGCTGTATTAAGAAGTTGATTAAGTCGGTAGTAGTAACCATCCCTACAAGTTTTCCTTTGTCGACGACAGGGATCGCATGGAATTCTTTCTTTGATAGTATTTCGGCTACATCTTTAATAAAGGTCGTTGATGATACACTAATTAGATTTTTAGCCATTACTTGTTCTATACTGAACATGTTATATACCATGGTATCTACCGATTCTTCATCTTCATAAACGGCATCTGCAAAACTTATGCGTAACAAGTCGGTATAACTCAGCATCCCGATTATTTTATTCCCAGAACAAACCGGTATGTGTCTTATATGATGCTTTTTGAATAAAGTTTCCGCCGTTTCAAGGTTATCTGTTGTCTTTAAGGAAATGACGTTTTTTGTCATTATTGCTGATACGGGAGTTCCTCTTTTCATGTCTGACAATTTTAAATACTTTTTTAAAAATACTTAGATTTGCCTCCGAAAAGTATGATAAAAGTCATATGAGATGGTGAAGTACTGGCGTAATTTTGCCAAGCGTTAAAAAGCCATAACCTAAGTATAGAAAAATATTTCAATAGAAATAATCACCACATAGCTCATTCTAATTGCCAATTATTTCTAATTTTCTATCGGCAGATTCTCATAATACCCTCGCATTACCAATTTCGGAGTCCTATCTACCCTAAATAGTCCCCAATGTTTTTCAGGTTCAAGCGCTTCTTCCGATCCTTTCCATGGTTCATCAAAAGCTTCAAAAACGAATGTAAGAATGGCTGCCTCTTCGCACCAATCCACCAAATCATTATAGTAAATACGCTGATGTTCCTCACTTACATTACTTGGACATATGCCTCTTCCGTTGGAAAAAGTTGTCCAGCCAGCTTCAGTGATCACCACTGGTTTATTAGGGTAAGTATCGGCAACGGCGTAATAATTCTGTTTGGTGTACTCCAATGCCTCATGAATGTTCTTATACTCCCAAACAGGGTAAGTATGTATTGAAATAAAATCGACTTCTTCGACTAAATCTTTTAACTTATCAAGCCAAGGAAGATAATTTTCACAAAAAGTAACAGGTTGTTTGGCTTCTTTTTTTATCATTCTCACATAATTGATAACACTTTCAACTGGCACATAATGGTCGGTCCAGTCAACGCAAGCTTCATTTCCAGCAGACAGTGAGAAAATTATATCGGAGTATTGGTTTGCGAAATGAATCAATTTCTTAATCTGATTTACATTTGCCAATTTGTTTTTGACAAGTTGTTCTTCAGAATATGATCCACCCCAAGGGCAACCATAATTGTTCGCTTCAGCAACAATATAGGCGCCAAGCATAACTTTAAAATCAAAATTTTCTTTTTGGATTACGTTTAAAACAATTTCCGCATGCTCATCGCAATCGTATAACCGTAAGTACTTCCAACGCTTATGAAGTAATAAAAGGTCTTCTTTGATCTCTTCATAAGTCGGTACCTTTCCTCCAGGCATTTGCCCTTCCCTGAACCCTGAATAACATATAGCCTTACCAGGTTCAATTTGTAGTTCTTCAGTATATATCATCAATAATGGTTAACGTCAAAATTGAACTATTTATTCTAATTAAATTTTAATTTTTCATTTTTATCCCAAAGACCCCAATAAGCACCTACATCTCCTTCCGGACCTTCTTTCCATGATTCATCAAATGAAGAAAAATAGAATGTTTCAATACCCTCTTTTCTTGCCCAAACCTGAGTGTTGATGTAATACTTCATTGCATTTTCTTCTGAAGGGAACGCATCATGCAAATTAGTCCCTGCACTTGGCCAACCCGTCTCCGTTATAATTACCCTTTTACCATTTGCTGCAGCAGAGGCTCCTGCAAACATTTGTTTCATATGAAGCAACGAATAATCAAAATGGCAGCTTTCCCAATAAGGATAGCAATTAGCCAGAATAACGTCGCAAGCTTCGGTAATTCTTGGGCGAGCAGAAAATTCATAATACGCATCAACATAGCCTACTGGTATGTTACTTGGTAGTGCTTCCTTAACTCGGCGTATAAAATCCAACAATTCTTCTTCTGTGAGCTCCTTACGATACATTACCTCATTACCTACGGCTGCAATATCAACAAAGCCCTCTTTCGCCAATTGAATAAGACCGGCTATTTCACGATCATTAATTTCTGGGTCATCACCTAACCATGCACCTACCATGGTTTTTATCCCATATTCCTTGGCAATTCTTGGAATGAATTCATTACCATCAGTACAAGAGAACGAACGAACCCAGTTCGTATAGGGTTTAATGATTTCCATTCGTCTTCTTACCTGTTCTTCTGTGATGATATCACCTGGCCTTTGGCCATCTTCGTAAAGACTGAAACAAAGCCCATGCATACCCCCCTTTACTGTTTTTCTCCAGAGTTCTTTTAATTCCTCCGTTGAATATTTACTGAAATCCACTCCCGAATCTTGGGTCAGATCAATTCCTTCTAATGAAAATTGATGACCTTCTCTGAATCCGCCCATATTATATTTTTTTAATAATTAATTTAAAATTTCCCTCTCCGTAATATTATTTCGTCTTAAATTCTTTCTTTCGTTTAATTAGCTCTGCTTTTATTTCACTTGCGCGTTCTTCGGTTACACTATAGTTTCGCATTACGAACATAGCCACCAAGGTGCCTGCCATAGGGAAAAAACAAAAGAAGGCATGCAGCCCATCAACAGCAGATTGTTGATCTGTAGTAGAGAGGTCAGGGTTAAACCCAACAACGGCAATAATAACTCCGCTTAGAGCCCCTGCAATTGCAAAGCCAACCTTTACCATCCACCAATAAATAGCTCCAAATATCCCTTCTCTACGTAGACCAGAGTTTAATTCATCTATATCAATAACATCAGC
>JAAETN010000531.1 GCA_024228355.1 Maribacter sp.
ACTATCTCTTCATTTCTTTCATGCTTCATATTATCACAGCTACTTTTCGCATCTCCAGAAGAATCAAAAGATGCTGTCACTCACAAAGAAATCAGCTCTCTTAAAAATAAAGTATCAATCATACCCATTAATGGAATGATCGACGGCGGTATTTCCAGTTCTCTAAAAAGAAGAGTTGAAATTGCTAAAGAAAAAGGATCAAATCTTGTAATTTTCGAGATTGACACATACGGCGGGCAATTAGAGCCCGCTTTCGAAATGTCTGAGTGTATCAGCAACATAGTAAACACGAAAACAGTAGCTTTCATTCCTACGAAAGCAATTTCGGCAGGTTCCTTGATTGCAATCTCGTGTAATGAAATTTACATGGCGCCCCAGTCAGAACTGGGAGATTGCGAACCAATCGTTCCGTCATCCGAAGGTGGCTATAAAACTGTTGGTGAAAAGATACAAACGGTTCTAAGAACAAAATTTAGAAAGTTAGCAGAAAAAAACGGTTATCCAGTTCTACTTGCAGAAGCAATGGTAACAAAAGAAATCGAAGTCTATCGCATAGCCACAGGTGACCGACCCGACGGATTTTATATTTCTGGCAGAGAGCTTAAAGAGATGAATGAAGATGAAAAGAGTAAAATCACTTCCAAAAAGTTGATAATCGAGGAGGGAAAACTTCTAACAATGCACGCAAAAGAAGCCCATGATTACAAATTTGCAAAAGGAATTGTTGAAAATCGTGAAAGCCTACTACAGCAACTCAATATTGATGTTGTTTCTACCAATTTATTGGAAACAAACTGGTCTGAAGAAATGGTTAGAATTTTAGGGAAAATATCTCCTATATTGCTTGGCATCGGATTGGCAGCTTTGTGGATGGAATTTAAAAGTCCCGGGTTCGGTCTACCCGGAATCGTTGGAATTCTTTGCCTCACAACTGTCTTCCTAAACAAGCACCTTGTTGGCTTAGCAGAGACACCTGAAATTATTATTTTCTTTGTTGGTATATTATTAATAGCGGTTGAGATACTTTTTATTCCAGGTTTCGGTATTGCTGGTATACCTGGAATAATTTTAGTATTTATTGGCGCCATCTTGTCATTTCAGGATTTCACTATACCAGAAACACCGTACGATACAGAACTTTTCATTACGAACATATTCTCTGTCATGTGCAGTTTTTTGGGAAGTGGAATTGCCATATTGTTATTGTTTAAATTTTTGCCCGGCATACCAATTTTCAATCGTTTAGTATTAACATCTGCAGAAACCGCTCAAGCCGGTTTTGTTATTCCACCTCAACCGGCTGGAAAAGCTGATTTAATAGGCAGCAAAGGAAGAACAATAACAACATTACACCCTACCGGCAAAATTGAGGTAAACAATGACACACTCGATGTGGTTACAGAGGGTGAATATATTGAAAAAGGCGAGATCGTTGAGATAATTGAAATTAGCGGAAACCGAATTGTGGTAAAACTAATATAAATTTGCAAGTTTGAGATAAATATGTCTTGGTTATTTTTTTATGGAGCAACATGCAATAAAATTACGATCAACAGGAGTTAATTTATGAGCACATCAGG
>JAAETN010000532.1 GCA_024228355.1 Maribacter sp.
CTCAATGAAAGAACCGTAGATGGCACATATTTACCAAGTTCCATTGCATTTATGGTCTGCCTACTCACTTTAACCTTTTCTGCTAACTGAGCTTGTGTTAAATTATGTATAGCACGTTGTACCTTTATTCTATTCTTCATAAGTCAACGTCTTATTGAGTTTAGCCAAAGACCAATTAAATTTAATAATGAAAAAAATGATTACTGTGTACATATTAAAAATCATGACCCATAAAAATGAAAAGTCATAAACAAACAAAAAGGCCAATACTAAAATACCGTAATTCCAATAAGTAGCCCAAACCAAAGATTGTAAACGAATTTTCGAAATAAATTCATCTTCGATCTTTTCTTTGGAAAAAGCGACCATAAGTCCACTTATAATGACTATAACGCCCAGTATCTCGTTTAATATATTATTGGCTATAAAGCCAAAATATTTTTTTGTGCCTACAATTTCTTCAATAAAAATTCCAAACACTTTTACATCTAGAATATCAGGAGCCCAATCATAAACAATAGTAAACAAACCAAGTATTGCTGAAGGGATAAAAAATAGCCATCCTATTTTCTTAAATCTGTGTGGTAACAAATAATTAGTGTTCATTTTAATATTTTTAACTAAAGTACTATTTTTTTTACTTTATGACAAATATTTTTGTCTTTTTGTAAAAAATACATTTCTAAAGACATCTACTTTAAACCCCTAATCCAAAATAGTTCCAAAGGTTTTTTTGATTATTTTTGCTAGAAACAATTATTAAAATGCATTACAACAGAATTCTTTTAAAACTTAGTGGCGAGGCGCTAATGGGTGAAAAACAATATGGTATAGACCCAAAAAGACTCGCGGAGTATGCTGGGGAAATAAAGGAAGTAGTTGATAAAGGCATGCAAGTTGCCATTGTTATTGGCGGAGGAAATATTTTTAGGGGACTATCTGGGGCAAGCAATGGTATGGATCGTGTACAGGGAGATCATATGGGAATGTTGGCCACGGTAATAAACGGCTTGGCACTACAAAGTGCTTTGGAAATTGCCGGTGTTGAAACCCGTTTACAATCAGCTATTAAGATAAATGAAGTTGCAGAACCTTTTATCCGTCGGCGCGCCATGAGACATTTGGAAAAAGGAAGGGTGGTTATTTTTGGCGGTGGTACGGGTAATCCATATTTCACTACAGATTCCGCGGCTGTTTTACGAGCTATTGAAATAGAGGCCGATGTAATCCTTAAAGGAACTCGTGTCGATGGTATCTATACCGCCGACCCTGAAAAAAACAAAGACGCCACTAAATTCGATTCTATTTCATTTAATGATGTATTGAGAAAAGGATTAAAGGTTATGGATACTACCGCATTTACTTTGAGCCAAGAAAATGATCTGCCGATAATTGTTTTTGACATGAACAAGAAAGGGAATCTATTGAAGATACTGGACGGGGAAAATATTGGAACAAAAGTAAATCTGTAGTTTGGTATAATATATGTTAGTTTGATTTATAAATCTTAGGTTATGAACGAAGAAATTAAATTCATTTTGGACGCTACTAAAGAAAGTATGGATGCAGCTATTCTACATCTTGAAAAGGAATTTGTAAAAATCCGTGCAGGAAAGGCAAGTCCGGCTATGCTATCTTCTGTGATGGTAGACTATTATGGATCACAGACGCCTTTATCCCAAGTAGCGAATATAAATACCCCAGATGGCCGTACATTATCCGTACAACCTTGGGAAAAAAGTATGTTACAAGAGATTGAAACTGCGATAATGCATGCTAACCTCGGTTTCAACCCTATGAACAATGGTGATTTTGTTATTATCAATGTACCGCCATTGACAGAAGAACGCAGAATACAATTGGCCAAGCAAGCCAAGTCTGAAGCAGAACACGCCAAAGTTGGTGTGCGTAATGCCAGACAGGAAGCCAATAAAGAAATCAGGGATTTGGATGATTCCTCTGAAGATGTAAAGACAAACGCTGAAATGGATGTTCAAGAACTAACAGACAAATACACAAAAAAGATTGATGATTTCTTACATGCCAAAGAAGCTGAGATCATGAAAGTCTAGAATTATACAAAACAGCAAACCAAAAAGCGACCTCTGGAGGTCGCTTTTTGGTTATTTAAAACATCCCATTTATTTAATTGTCGCAATTTAGGAAGACAACTCAGCATTCTTTACCTTTGCGCTCGTAAAAATCCTAGATGGTAGCTAAACTTACAAAAGGCTTTTGGGCAAGGGTCGCTCGAATAATCCTAAGAAATAGGATTCTGATCTTATTCTTAATTGCTGCCCTTACCTTATTTATGGCAATGCAGTGGGAGAATATGCGATTTAGCAACTCACAAGCTAATCTTTTACCAGATGACCATCCCATAAACCTTGAATACCAGAATTTCTTGGATCAATTTGGTGAAGAGGGCAATACCGTAATATTCGCAATAGGCGATACTGCACTTTATTCCCCATCGAACTTTAATAGGTGGAACAAACTCAGCAAACAACTCGGGGCATTTCCAGAAGTTGATTTTGTTCTTTCCACCGATAACCTCCAGGAATTGATCAGGGACAAGGAAAAACAGGAATTTGTCCTTGAACCCCTAATTAAATCCGAAATCAAGACCCAAAAAGACGTTGATACATTAGCAAACCATCTATTCAATGACCTCCCATTTTATGATAATCTGATTTATAATAAAGAAAGTCGTACCATACGTACAGTGATGTATTTAGATAAGGATATTGTGAATACATCAGTACGTAAAGACTTTATCCTCAAAGATTTAACGAACCTTGTGAATAATTTCGAGGAGGAAACAGGTTTGGATGTCCGTGTGTCTGGCATGCCATATATTAGAACTATGAATTCCCAAAATATCATTGATGAAATAGGGAAATTCATTCTTGCTGCCCTTGGGGTTACTTCATTGATTTTCTTTTTCTTTTTTAGGAGTTTCCGAGCAACTTTAATTTCAATGTTTGTTGTGATTATTGGAGTTATGTGGTCTTTTGGCGTTTTAGGCTTGTTACAGTATGAGATTACGGTTTTAACAGCCTTGATACCCCCTTTGATAATCGTTATTGGTATTCCCAACTGTATATTCCTTATTAACAAATACCAACAAGAGGTTAAAAAGCACGGTAACCAAGCTCTTTCACTACAACGGGTAATTTCAAAGATTGGTAACGCAACTCTGATGACCAATATGACCACGGCTTCTGGTTTTGCCACTTTCATCATCACTGATAGTAAACTATTGAAGGAATTCGGTATCGTGGCTTCTATCAATATTATCGGGATTTTCATTTTATCACTTTTGATAATCCCAATTGTTTATAGTTTCATGACTTTACCCAAAACAAAGCATTTAAAACACCTAAATAAAAAATGGATTGACCGTTTTGTAAACTGGATGGTACTTATTGTTCGCGAAAAGCGTATTTCGGTCTATATAACTTCCATTATATTATTGGTAGTAAGTATAATTGGCATTTACCAAATTGAAATATCAGGAAGCCCTATTGAGGATATGCCTAAAAAGGCTGATTTCTTTAATGATATTCGCTTTTTTGAGAACGAATTTGATGGGATAATGCCTGTTGAGATTGTTGTTGACACCAAAAAGCCAAAAGGTGTAATGAAACCTGCTACTTTAAAAAGAATGGACCGATTAGGTACTGTTATTGATGAGATTCCAGAATTGTCAAAACCTATTTCAGTCGTCAACTTGGTCAAATATTCAAAGCAGGCTTTTTATAGTGGTATTCCAAAATATTACCAGCTCCCAACTACCCAGGAGAACAATTTTATTATGGATGTGGCCCGAAAATCATCTGACAACGGGAATCTATTGAAAAGTTTTATTGATAGTACAGGGCAAACAGCAAGGTTAACAACTTTCATGAAAGATGTGAAAACGGAACGCATGGAAGATATTGAAGCTCGCCTCTATGAGAATATTGCAAAGATATTCCCATCAGAGCGGTATAGTGTTTATATGACCGGTAGCGCTTTACTGTTTTTGAAAGGAACTAAATATTTGGTAAAAAATCTTGTGATATCGCTAACATTTGCCATTTTTCTGATCGCTCTTTTTATGGCATTTTTATTTAGGTCTTTTAGAATGATCGTCATTTCATTAATACCAAATTTACTACCCTTGGTAATTACTGCTGGTGTAATGGGATTTGTGGGTGTTCCCATAAAACCTTCAACAATCTTGGTTTTCAGTATTGCTTTTGGTATCTCAGTTGATGATACCATACATTTTCTTGCCAAATACCGGCAAGAACTGACAGCCAATCGATGGCAAATCAAAAAATCGGTCTATGCGGCCCTTAGAGAAACCGGTGTGAGTATGTTCTATACATCAATAGTTCTCTTTTTTGGTTTTTCCGTATTTGTTATTTCCAATTTTGGAGGTACGGTGGCCTTAGGTGCTCTCGTGTCCGCAACTTTAATGTTCGCGATGTTGGCCAACCTTATTTTGCTTCCTTCCCTATTACTATCGCTGGAGCGAAGTATTGCAAACAAGGAAGTTTTACGTAAACCTCAGATTGATATTTTACCTAAAGAGGAAGTCAATATCAGAGAACTGGAAGAATAAACATCATTCATAGACTTTTATACATTTCAGAGCTCGCTTCTTTTTACGCAAAAGGCTATCTTTGCCATTTTAATTTTTATTTGATTTAAGATGAAATCTTCAAGTGTAAAAGAACTACTTTCCACGACTCCAAAGCAACAGGACGTTGTTGTAGATGGCTGGGTCAAAACCTTTAGAAGTAATAGGTTCATAGCTATTAATGACGGGTCAACAATAAATAATATTCAGTGTGTTGTTGACTTTGAAAACTTTGAAGACGATGTTTTAAAACAAGTCAATTCGGGGGCTGCATTAAAAATCAGTGGCACTTTGGTAGAAAGTCAAGGCAGGGGACAGAATGTTGAAATCCAGGTAAAAGATATTTATGTGCATGGTGGGGCCGACCCAGATGATTATCCTATTCAACCCAAAAAACACTCGTTGGAATTCTTACGTGAAAAGGCACATTTACGTATAAGGACCAATACTTTTGCCGCAGTTATGCGTGTACGATCTGCATTGGCATTCGCTATACATCAGTACTTCAGAGACAATGATTTCTACTACTTTCACGCTCCTATAGTAACTGGTTCTGATGCTGAAGGTGCAGGAGAAATGTTCCGGGTTACTACTTTAGATAGTAAAAACCCACCTTTGAACGATGATGGAAAAGTTAATTACAAGGAAGATTTTTTTGGAAAGGAGACCAATCTAACCGTTTCCGGTCAATTGGAGGCTGAAGCATATGCCATGGCATTGGGTAAGGTATATACTTTTGGGCCAACATTTAGGGCCGAGAATTCAAATACATCTAGACACCTTGCAGAGTTTTGGATGATTGAACCAGAAATGGCTTTTTATGATTTGGACGCCAATATGGATCTGGCTGAGGATTTCATAAAGTATGTGATTGGTTATATCATAGAACATTGTAATGAGGACTTACAATTTTTGGAAAAGCGTTTACTTGATGAGGAAAAAACCAAACCCCAGGCCGAACGTAGTGAAATGGCCTTAGTTGAGAAGTTGCATTTCATTTGTGACAATAATTTCAAACGTGTTACTTATACTGAAGCTATTGATATCTTAAGAAACAGTAAACCGAATAAAAAGAAAAGATTCCAATATCCCATAGATGAGTGGGGTGCAGATCTGCAAAGCGAGCATGAACGCTTCCTTGTAGAAAAACATTTTAAATGCCCAGTTATACTGTTCAACTATCCGGCCAAGATAAAAGCATTTTACATGCGTTTGAATGAAGATGGAAAGACCGTTCGTGCCATGGACATTCTATTCCCTGGAATTGGTGAAATCGTAGGTGGGTCACAACGTGAAGAACGCTTGGATGTGCTAAAAGATAAAATTGCCACTTTAGGGATTGACGAAGAGGAATTGTGGTGGTACTTAGACCTTAGAAAATTTGGAACTGCCGTACACAGTGGATTTGGATTGGGATTCGAGCGCTTGGTGCTTTTTGCCACCGGCATGGGGAATATCCGAGACGTCATTCCTTTCCCAAGAACGCCTCAAAATGCGGAGTTCTAATCTGAAATCGTTAACTTTATAAGGCAGACAACTCACCTAGATGCTTAAACAACACTTACAGTTTAAATTATCGCAAAAATTATCTCCTCAGCAGATTCAGTTGATGAAGTTGATACAATTGCCCACGCAGGCATTTGAGCAACGCCTAAAACAGGAATTGGAGGAAAACCCCGCTTTGGAAGGTGGCAAGGAGGAAAGCGATAGCATGGAAGATGAATTCGATGACCTTTATGACAGTGAGTTGGAAGGAGAAAATATCAATACTGAAGATATCAATATTGATGACTATCTAAGTGATGATGAAATCCCCGATTATCGTACAAAGGCGAATAACTACAGTGCAGATGATGATGAAAAAAGTGTACCATACGCTGCAGGAACATCTTTCAATCAATATTTATTAAATCAATTAAATACGGTTTATTTAAATGATGAGGAATGGAGTATTGCCGAATTCCTTGTAGGCAGTGTAGATGAAAGCGGCTACATTAGACGTCCGCTTGCCGATATCATGGATGACTTGGCCTTTACCCAAAACATCTATACGAACGAAAACACCATTGAATCAGTATTAAAAACAGTTCAGGCCTTAGATCCACCAGGTGTAGCGGCAAGATCACTTGAAGAATGTCTGATCATTCAATTGAAACGAAAGGAAATGAATCCGGATATTGAACGAGCAATTTCAATTTTGGAAAAATCTTTTGAACAGTTTACAAAAAAGCATTACAAAAAGCTTCTTCAAAAACATAATATTACAGAAGACGAGTTAAAAGACGGCATATCAGAAATTGAAAAATTAAATCCCAAACCCGGTGGGTCCTACGCAGGTAATAATAGGATTATTGAACACGTTGTGCCTGATTTTTCAATTAGAATAGTAGAAAGTGAATTAGAACTTACATTGAATGGCAGAAACGCCCCTGAATTACATGTTTCAAGAGAATATAACAATATGCTTAAAGGATATAAAGACTCAAAGGAAAAGTCTAAATCCCAAAAGGATACGGTCATGTTTATTAAACAAAAGTTGGATGCTGCCAAATGGTTCATTGACGCCATTAAACAAAGACAACAGACATTATTCATCACCATGAATGCCATTATGGTTTATCAGAAAGAATATTTCTTAACAGGTGATGAGCGAAATCTGAGGCCTATGATCCTTAAGGATATCGCAGATGAAATACATATGGACGTATCTACAGTATCCAGAGTTGCAAATAGTAAATATGTTGACACTCCCTATGGCACTAAATTAATCAAGGAATACTTTTCGGAGTCAATGAAAAATGTACAGGGCGAAGACGTATCAACGAAGGAAATAAAAAAAATACTTGAAACGGTAATAATAGATG
Source organism: Maribacter sp. (assembly GCA_024228355.1). Lineage (GTDB taxonomy): Bacteria > Bacteroidota > Bacteroidia > Flavobacteriales > Flavobacteriaceae > Maribacter_A. Next base: position 7,495 of record JAAETN010000532.1, read on the forward strand.
AGGTCAAGAAGAAACCGCTTACAGATGACAAACTCGCAGCTATCCTGAAAGAAAAAGGATACCCAATAGCACGTAGAACAGTTGCGAAATACAGAGAGCAATTGGGAATACCTGTGGCAAGATTACGAAAAGAGATTTAATGAAACTTTTTCAAAAGGTAATTTCATATATCTTTCACCCACTTTTAATACCTATTGCTGGGACTTTTGCCTATTTCCTGATTACCCCTAAATACAGTCCGTTTGAATTACAAAGCGGCAACATATTGCCTATATTCATTCTCACGGTAATAATCCCCATTATCACATTTTTGATTCTTAGGAATATTGGTTATGTAAATTCAATTCAATTGCCTACAATCCAGGAACGTAAATATCCCTTATATATCAATCTGATACTTTTATTTATGGTGGTCTATAAGGTTATCCCAAATAATTATATAATAGAATTGTACTATTATTTCGTTGGACTGATAGCTGCCACTTTCGCCGCAATAGTTTTATTGTTGTTCAAAATAAAAAGCAGTATGCACTTATTGGGTATGGGTAGCCTGTTTATGTTCTTAATCAATCTCAGTGTACATTTTGAAATCAATATCACCCTAGCACTTAGTTTATCGATTTTTTCAATAGGTTTGGTCACTACTTCAAGATTATATTTAAAAGCACACACTAAAGCAGAGGTCATTATTGGATTTTGCATTGGAATGATTTCGCAATTACTTACCGTCAAATACTGGCTATAAAATATAGAAAATCAAGCCAACGCGAAGGGGCTTCATATTTAATTCCTCTGTCCCTAATACTACTCCATCTTCCAATAAACTTTTCAAGGAATAGTAAAAATGGACATTGAAGGTATTATAACCAAAATTAAACATTAAACCATATTGAAATTTTCGAATATTAGGGTTTATAAACGAAATTTTATCCTCAATTGTAACCACCTTAGAACGTGACCCAAAAACATATCCCAACTTTATCCCTGAATACACTCTCCAAAATTTATACTCTTCAGAAGTTGAATCCCTCCATCTAATTTCAATAGGAAACTCCACCAAATGAGTTTCGAATTTACTTCTTTTTACCAAGTCCGTCTCACTTGCGATCGCATAAACAATTCCATCATTCGATTCATTTGCCACTAAATTCGAATAATATGAATTGACGGCATAACCCAATCCCAATCCGATTGCAAAGGTCCTCTTATTGTTTATTGGAATATCTTTTATAATCCCCCCCTGCAATCCGTAAGACAAATTTGTCTGTTTAAAATCAGATGGCTTATCAAGAAGGAAATTATACGTAAGGCCTAGATAAAATTGGTCTTCAAGATAATTCGAATTCCCAGTATTGAACACTTGGGGTGTTTGTGCGTTTAAGCCCAAATAGAATAAAGATAATAGCCCAAGAATAATTCGTTTCATGAAAGTAAATTTAAGGAAATAAAAAACGTCCTGACGGTACCGTCAGGACGTTTTTCTAAGTTTGAAAATTTGTGTCTATTGTATATTTCTAAAAGCATCGCCCTCGTAGGTAGTATAGTTTACCTTAAGCGCATTTACTTTTCTTAGCTCTTGTTTAATGTCCGATATCAATCCCATATTGGCATTTTTATCAACTTTAAGTGCAGTTGTTAATACATTCTGAAGATCTTGTGATTTCTTAGCTCTTTCCGCTAGGATGTAATCACCAACATCAGAAGCGTTCGCGAACTTATCGTTCAACTGAATTTTTGATTCGGTCCCGAAAACTTTTTGATACTCTTGGGTTGGTCTTCCAACATAAATATAAATTACACGGTCTTTCTTCTCTAACTTTTTGACCTCACTAGCATTGGGAAGTACATTTTGCACTTTAAGTGTACTATCCTTCATTACCGTCACTGTCATGAAAAAGAACAACAGCATAAATACGATATCTGGTAATGATGCAGTATTAACTGCTGGCAGATCACCACTTTTTTTCTTACTAAATTTAGACATAGTTTATATTTAGAAAATTATTAGTTAGACATAGAAGTCTCAGCTTCAGATAGTTTTTGTGGGAACAAATCCTGTATTCTCTTTACCTTATCCTTTAAATCATCCTTAATACTTTGGGCGGTTTCCGGATTTAGGTACTCACCCTCCATATCAGTGAAATTCCTACCAAATAAACGTTGCGACTCCCTATTACGCAAATCATTGTAAGCGCCAACAAGTTCATTCTGAACCGTAATGTAGGTACCATACTTGGTCTCCCTATCATTCTTTAAAGAGATTATCGCCTTTGAAGGATTATCTGATGAATCAGCATTCTTTCTTCCTTTACAATACGTACAAGTACCATCGCCACCATTGTCTAAAAATGCCATGGCTTTAGCCCTTAATTGCTTCAAATCTATCAACTCTTCATCCGCCAATAACTGACCATTTTTATTGATGTTAACTTGAAAGATATTCTTTTGTTTAATAACGACATCAGTATCGGGCGGTTCAATTGGCGGTAACATACGATCCAAACCAGCATCTGTTTCAATGGTTGTAGTAACCAAGAAAAAAATCAATAGTAAGAAAGCTATGTCTGCCATAGAACCAGCATTAACTTCTGGTGCTCCTGCTCTTCTAGCCATAGTTTATTTTTTTTATTTACCGAATAATCTTTTTATTCCTGGTAATATTATTGCAGCAATTGCAACTATTGTAAGAATAAAGAAAACATTCAATCCCATTCCTACTTTCTTCACTGTGCTTTCTGTGGACATGGCTGCATACTCTGCAGATACATCTGTTCCACTAGCCATCACATATGCTATAGCGACTACCAAAAGAAAACCAACAAAAACAAATAATGTCTTCTTTAGTCCTTTTGGGTTTGCTATAAGGTTCATTAAGGTGAACAACAAGCTTGCGACTACAGCAATTCCCAATAACAGGTATGTAATCATGAACATGGTGTTCATTGCCCCACTCTGGGCAGCTTCGGCCATTGGCATATCCTTCTCCGGCAACATATACCAGAGTATAGCGGATATAATACCAACAATTAACAAAAATATTTTTAAAATTTTATGCATGATACAAATTGTATTAAGTCCGACTTATTTTTTATGGTCTACCAACATATCAATCAATGAGATTGATGAATCTTCCATATCATTTACAATACTATCTATTTTAGAAATGATATAGTTATAGAAGATCTGAAGTATGATAGCCGTAATAAGACCAAATACAGTTGTTAATAATGCCACCTGAATATCACCTGCAATAAGAGATGCACTTAAGTTACCCACTGCACTAATTTTCTGGAAGGCCTGAATCATACCAATTACTGTTCCCATGAAACCAAGCATCGGGGCTATCGCTATAAACAACGACAACCAAGAAACGTTCTTCTCTAATTGTCCCATTTGCACACCACCATATGCTACAACTGATTTCTCGGCAGATTCAACACTTTCACCGGCTCTATCCAAACCTTGGTAGTATATTGATGCAACAGGTCCTTTTGTATTTCTACAAACTTCCTTAGCTGCCTCAACACCACCAGATGCTAAAGCGTCTTCAACTTGTTGCTTTAACTTTGATGTATTGGTTGTAGCCATGTTCAAGTATATGATTCTTTCAATGGCAACTGCCAGACCAAGAATCAAACATAATAGAACAATACCCATGAAACCGGCACCCCCTGTTATGAACATTTCTTTTAAAACTTGAGTGAAACCTTTACTAGCTTCTGGAGCTGCATCTTGGAAAACAACCGCCGCTGCCGAAACATTTGCACTTACTGTATTTGTACCTGCTACAAATAACCCAGCTACAGCTAGGATAGAGAATGATCTTTTCATTTTTTTCAAACTTAAATTTAGTTAGTTAATAGGGTTAAAGATAAAAAAAAAACGTAACAAAAAAAGTAAAATTTTGTTGCAGAGAGGAAGGGATTCGAACCCTCGATACACTTTTGGTGTATACACACTTTCCAGGCGTGCGCCTTCGACCACTCGGCCACCTCTCTAGAATAGCCTTAAAGGTTGGCCAATTAACAAAAAAATAATTAGGTAATAAAATTTATAGCACCTTTTTTTACTGCATTTCTCCACGTAAGGAAGTCTCAAAAAAAGTTTTGAACATTTTTGATGAAACATTACTCCCCAATAAGTACATAAGTTTAGTTATAGCAGCCTCAGTCGTAATATCCTTACCATTAATGACTTGCATTTTACTCAGTTCCTTACTGGTTTCGTACTGGCCCATAATTACACTACCCCCAGAACACTGGGTTACATTCACAATATGCAATCCACAACTTATTGCGTTCTTCAAACAATTTAACAACCATTTTTCTGTTGGTGCGTTACCGGCCCCATAGGTCTCCAAAACCAACGCCTTTAAGTCTGGAATATTGAGAACGTTTTTTAAAACAGATTCATTAAGCCCAGGAAATATTTTTAAAATGGCCACATTAGTGTCCATCTTTTTATGGACTTTCAGTATTTTGGTTGCTTTTGGTTTATCGATATTTTCCCTAAAGACCTTTAAGTGAACCCCTGATTCAGCCAAAGGCGGATAATTCAAAGAACTAAAAGCTTGAAAATGTTCAGCATTGATTTTTGTTGTTCTATTTGCGCGATAAAGTTTGTATTCAAAGTAAAGACCTACCTCTTGAATAACCGCTTTGCCATTTTCCTGTAATGCAGCTAATTGAATAGATGTAATCAAGTTTTCCTTGGCATCTGTCCTTAGATCCCCAATGGGCAATTGTGACCCTGTTAATATTACGGGTTTGGTCAAATTCTCCAGCATAAAGCTCAAAGCAGAACCCGTATAACTCATTGTATCGCTGCCATGCAGAACCACAAAGCCGTCGTAGACAGAATAATTGATTTCTATCAATTCGGCAATTTTTGCCCAGTGTTCAGGATTCATATTCGATGAATCCAAGGGCTTATCAAATGAAACAGAATCTATATTACAATCCAATTGATTCAACTCAGGAATGCTTTTTAATAATGTATTAAAATCAAATGCCTTAAGAGAACCGGATTCATAATCCTTGACCATACCAATGGTACCACCGGTATATATAAGTAAAATGTGAGGTTTTCTGTCCATAGCAATCAAATTCCAAAAAGATCTTTAGAGTTCTTCGTGGTAATATCAGCAATTTCCTTTTCTTCCAAGCCATAGATTTCTGAAAGTTTCTCCAATACCTTTACTAAATAAGCACTTTCATTTCGTTTTCCCCTATAAGGGACCGGCGATAAATAGGGTGAATCTGTTTCAAGAACAATATGTTCCAATTCAATTTCATTGAGAAAAGTATCTATTTTTCCATTCTTAAAAGTTGCCACTCCGCCAATTCCCAATTTCAAATTGTATGAAATTGCCTTTCTTGCTTGCTCCAATGACCCTGTAAAGCAATGAAAAATTCCGAACAGGCCCTCCCCTTTTTCAATTTCGAGAATCTCGAATATTTCGTCGAACGATTCCCTGCAGTGTATCACAATCGGTAATTTGTGTTTTTTAGCCAATCTAATCTGAAATCTGAAAGCTTCTTGTTGTTCTTTAAAGAAAGTCTTGTCCCAGTATAAATCAATACCAATCTCGCCCAGTGCATAAAATCTTCTATCATTCAATAATTTTTCGACATGTTGCAACTCATCTTTGTAGTTTTCTTTCACATGGGTTGGATGCAAGCCTATCATCAAGAAAATATTCTCTGGATATGCCTTTTCCAATTCAAACATTGCCTTGGTATAGGTTGAATCTATCGCTGGAATGAAGAAGCGTTCCACTCCCAATTCAATAGCTTTCTTTATCACTTCATCCCTATCCTCATCAAAGGCCTCACTATAAAGATGTGTATGTGTATCAGTCAATATCATGGAACAAAAATAGCCTTATCTTTATCAAAAAAATAAATGTTGAGCCTCAAAAAGTTTTTAAAGAATAAAAACTACATTCAAGTGCCATTGGTTTTTACAGCTACCAATCATTTTGAGCTGGTTGCCAAAATCAATGGTATTTCTGGCCGATTTATTTTGGATACCGGCGCATCAAACACCTGCATTGGTATGGATAAAATTGAATACTTCAATCTAATCTCAAAGGAATCCGAAGTAAAGGCAGCTGGCGCAGGCGCCACCAATATGGAAACGTTGATTTCCACTAAGAACAATATCGAAATAGGCAATTGGAGTAAACACAAGCAAAAAATTGTATTATTTGACCTTACCCATGTAAATGAAGCCCTTACAACACACAAAGCGCTACCCGTTGATGGTATTATTGGCGCTGATATACTTAAAAAATCAAAGGCGATTATTGACTATAAGAATTCCTTTGTCTATCTAAAACAAAAAGGCTCGAAATAACAACGAGCCTTTTGCATTTAATTTTCTTAAGAATCTACATCTCTAAAGCTTTCTTAACATTATTATCCATCAACAATTCCTCTGGACTTTCCAATGCCTCTTTTACTGCAACCAAGAAACCAACTGATTCCTTACCATCAATTATTCTATGATCATAAGATAAGGCAACGTACATAATAGGTGCAATTACCACTTCACCATTTTTGGCAATAGGTCTCTCAACAATATTGTGCATTCCTAAAATGGCACTTTGCGGTGGATTTATAATTGGTGTTGACAACATTGAACCAAAAACACCGCCATTTGTAATAGTAAAGGTTCCTCCCGTCATTTCATCAACAGTAATTTCTCCTTCCCTTGCTCGTATGGCCAAGCGTTTTACTTCAGTTTCAATACCTCTAAATGTCAATTTTTCAGCATTACGTATCACTGGCACCATTAATCCCTTTGGTCCCGATACGGCTATACTGATATCGGCAAAGTTATACGAAATCATTTCTTTACCATCTATCATAGAATTGACCGAGGGATACATTTCCAAAGCTCTTACCACCGCTTTGGTAAAGAATGACATAAACCCTAAGCTTACCTCGTGTTTGGCCTTAAAATCTTCTTTATACTCTTTACGAAGCGCAAAAATTGGTGACATGTCCACTTCATTAAAGGTTGTCAACATTGCGGTCTCGTTTTTCGCTGAAACCAATCGCTCTGCTACTTTTCTTCGTAACATTGAAAGTTTCGAACGTGTTTCACCTCGATTCCCACCAGGTAAAGGAGTACCCATTGATGGTACGGCCTTTATTGCATCCTCTTTGGTAATTCTACCATCCTTACCTGTACCTTTTATACCTGCACCATCAATATTTTTTTCAGCCAATATTTTTTTTGCAGCGGGAGAAGCTGTCCCGGTTGCGTAGGTCTGCTCACTTTGAACCTGCACCTTAGGGGCGACTTCAGTCGGCTTTGTTTCTTCAGCATTAGAACTAGTCGAAGCTACACCTTCTGGTTTTGCCGCAGACGTATCTATTAGACAAACAACAGCACCCACCGCAACAGCATCACCCACCTCAGCTTTTAAAGTGATCATACCACTTTCCTCAGCAGGAAGCTCTAATGTTGCCTTGTCGGAATCTACTTCAGCAATTGCTTGGTCTTTTTCAACATAATCACCATCCTCAACCAACCAATCCGCAATCTCTACTTCGGTAATCGATTCGCCCGGCGAAGGGACTTTCATTTCTAAAATCATTCTTCTAAACGTTTGATAATTTGTTGATATTCTTTTTTTCTAGTCATGTTGTCCTTTCTTTTGTCAAAGACATAATCTATAACTTGTTGATGCCGATTTTTGGATCTGACGGCACTGCCTGCAGATGGAGAAGCATAAAACCTTCTTGAAGCCACCCTAAATCTACCAGCTTCCTTAAAATTCATGTTAATATGGCTCCAAGCACCCATGTTTCTGGGTTCTTCTTGGGCCCATACCAAATCATCCGCCACACGGTATTTCTTCAATATAGCATTCATTTGGTCCGTTGGTAATGGAAATAACTGTTCAATTCGAACCAAGGCCACATCATCCCTATTCGTTTTCTCCTTTTCATCCAACAAATCATAATAAAACTTACCTGTACAGAAAACTAAGGTTTTTACTTTTTTCGGATTCGCAGAAACATCATCCAATACCTCTATAAATCTTCCCGATGCGAATTCCTCAACTGTAGAAACCGCTTTAGGATGTCGCAGAAGACTTTTTGGAGTAAAAACAATCAATGGTTTTCTAAAATTCACCTTCATTTGGCGCCTCAGGATATGGAACATTTGCGCAGGTGTGGTCACATCTGCAATATACATATTGTCTCTAGCACATAATTGCAGGTATCTTTCCATCCGGGCCGAAGAATGTTCGGCACCTTGGCCTTCATAACCATGTGGCAATAACATCACCAATCCGTTCTGCAATTTCCATTTATCTTCAGCTGCCGATATATATTGGTCAATCATGATTTGAGCCCCATTACTGAAATCCCCAAATTGAGCCTCCCAAATAGTCAAGGTATTCGGGCTGGCCATCGCATACCCATAATCAAATCCGACCACGGCATATTCTGATAGTAGTGAATTGTAAATCTGAAATTCCCCTTGCTTATCGGAAATATGGTTCAATAACATTACCTCTTCTTCACTTTCCTCAACCTTCATCACAGCATGTCTATGCGAAAAAGTACCTCTTTCAACATCCTGACCAGACATACGAACACCAAAGCCTTCTTCCAGTAGTGTTCCATAGGCCAATAATTCTCCCATTGCCCAATCTAATTTGTTGGTTTCAAAGAACATCTTCCTGCGGTCATTAACAAGCTTCACCACTTTCCTTAAAAACTTTTTGTCTTCAGGAAGTTCTGTAATTACCCTGGCAATTTGGGTTAACTTATTCTTTTCATAGCTGGTTTCCACCGGATCCAACATCGCCCATTCCCGAACCGGTTTAAACCCCTTCCATTCATCGGCCATAAAAGGAGTAATAATGGTCTTATCCTCCTTTCTTGAATCTTCCAGCTCCTCTTCCAAAGTAGCTTTGTATTCAAGCTCGAGTTGTTTAACAAATCCTTCTTCGATAACCCCTTCAGCCAATAACTTTTCTGCATAAATATCCCTTGGGTTCTTATGCTTAGCAATTACCTTGTATAGTTTAGGCTGGGTAAATCTAGGTTCATCACCTTCATTATGCCCATATTTCCTATAACCCAATAAGTCTATAAATACATCTGAGTTAAAGCGCATTCGATATTCAAGTGCAAACAATGCTGCATGACAAACAGCTTCGGCATCATCTGCATTTACGTGTAAAACCGGGCTCAATGTAACTTTGCCCACATCTGTACAGTATGTTGAAGTCCTAGCGTCTAAATAATTCGTTGTAAAACCTATCTGGTTATTCACAACCATATGAATGGTTCCGTTGGTCCTATAGCCATCAAGTTTTGCCATTTGAACCAATTCGTAGGCAATACCCTGACCGGCAATGGCCGCATCGCCATGCACGACAATAGGCAAGACCTTTGAAAAATCACTATTAAAATGCGCATCTTGTTTTGCCCTGGTAATACCTTCAACAACAGCACCGACAGTTTCCAAGTGGGATGGATTAGGCGCAATGTTCATTTTGATCTTACTGCCTTTATTGGATTTTCTATCTGATGTCCATCCTAAATGGTATTTGACATCCCCATCAAAAATCTCCTGCTCATAGTCCTTACCATCGAATTCGCTAAAAATATCTTTCGCCGATTTGCCAAAAATATTGGTCAATACATTTAAACGTCCTCTATGGGCCATGCCCATCACAAACTGCTCAACACCCATTTCAGCAGCCCGTTCAACTATGGCATCTAAGGCTGGAATCAAAGACTCATTACCTTCAAGCGAAAATCTTTTCTGCCCTACGTATTTCGTATGAAGAAACCCTTCAAAGGCAACAGCTTGATTCAATTTTTTCAGAATATGTTTCTTGCGTTCCTTATTAAAATCAGGGTGATTATCATTTACATTCACCCAATTTTGAATCCATTCAACAAAATCTGGTTTTCGAATATACATGTACTCTACTCCGATCGCATCGCAATAGATTCTTTGTAGATGTTCTATTATTCCGCGTAACGGTTTTGGACTAATACCAATAATCTCCCCTGCCGTGAAAACCGTATCCAAATCACTAGAAGACAACCCAAAATTCTCAATATCCAAAGTAGGCTCATACTTTCTTCGCTCACGAACCGGATTTGTCTTGGTAAAAAGGTGGCCTCGACTACGATAACTATTGATCAACCGAATTACCTGAAACTCCTTTTGAAGTTTTTCAGGCACTTCCCCATTTTCACCAAGTCCCTCTAAAGGTCTACCGTTTTGTGAAGGCAAATCAAGCTCATCCAATGAACTTTCAACCCCAAAATCAAAACCTTGAAAAAAGGCCCTCCAACTGGGTTCTACACTATCGGGATTCGTTAAATACTTATCGTATAACGCTGCAAAGAAAGAGGTGTGCGCAGTGTTTAAAAAGGAATACTTATCCATAAAAGGTTCTCTATCTTAACCACAAAATTTGCCCAAAAATACAATAATTCCCATTTCTAGACGTAACTTAAATAGTATAATTGTTTAAAATCAAACACGTTTTACTTAATTCATAATTATTGTTATATGAAACATAATATTCTATTGTTTTTTCTTCTAGTCGGATTTACTGTTCTAGGGCAAAATCAAAAAAGTGATTTTTGGAACAATGTTCGTTTCGGCGGTGGAATAGGTCTAGGGTTCTCAAAAGGTGGTGGTAATGTAGCCATTTCCCCTAGTGCCATTTATCAGGTCAATGATCAATTTGCAACAGGAATTAGTCTTAATTTCAATTATGCAAAGTATAATGAAGACAAACTTCTTGCCTACGGTGGAAGCATTCTTTCGTTATATAATCCCATACCCTATATACAACTTTCCGGTGAATTGGAACAGTTACGGATCAAAAGGACTTACGGCCTTATTGGTGAAAACCTAGAGGATAATTATTGGTCTCCTGCTCTTTTTGTCGGAATTGGGTATAGCAATCGGAATGTAACCTTCGGTATTCGTTACGATATTTTATATGATGAGAATAAAAGTATTTACGCCAATGACTGGATGCCTTTTGTCCGTGTGTATTTTTAAGAGGCGTATTTCTCTTTTAACCATACTTTTTGAAGTTCCCTTCTTAAAACCAAAAATGAAACCTGTTCTGCAACCTCAACAACATCGGTTACCTGAATTTGTTTAAACGCCTTTTCGGGAACATCGATAACATAAAGTAAATTCAGGTAATCCGTGAACTTCTCCAGAATCAAATAATAGATTTTCTCATGCAGGAAAGTCTGTAAATCCTCGGGGGAAACGTCATCGGAGAGGTCAATAGGAATATTGGCAAGACCAAAATCCTTTTTTAATTGTACAACTAACTTTTTATATAATAGTGCATCCTTTGCGCTCATTAAAAGCTCTGTACTATTTGGAAAATCTAGGTTCATAAACTAGATACGTTACTTACAATGGATTTGGTTTATTCATTTTTATAAACAATCCCTTCTTTCATTACAAAAACGACATTTTCCAAAGTAGACACGTTATTTTCAGGGTTTTCATTAACCGCTATAATATCAGCTAGAAACCCTTCTTTCAGTTGCCCCAATTGATTGGCCATATCCAAGAGTTTGGCATTTACTACAGTGGCCGCCTTTAGCGATACTTTCGCGGGTATACCAGATTCCAGCAAATAACCGAATTCGATGGCATTTGTGCCGTGCGGAAATACACCAGCATCAGTTCCAAAACCCATGGGAACGCCTTTTTGATAAGCCTTGGCCATAGTCGCTTGGTGAATTGGCCCGATCTCCAACGCTTTCCGAGCGACAACTGGTGGAAAGAAACCTGGTACTTTTGCTTTTTCAGCTACTTGCCGCCCAGCACTAATGGTAGGAATCAGATAACACTTGTGTTTTATCATTAAATCCATAGTTTCCTCACTCATAAAAGAACCGTGTTCAATTGTACTTACCCCACCAAGAACTGCCAATTTCATTCCTTCATCACCATGGGCATGGGCAGCAACAGAAAAACCATAGTTTTTCGCCGTACTTGTTACAGCCTTAATTTCTTCCAATGTAAACTGCGGATTGTGTCCACTTTTGGCCAAGCTCATCACACCTCCAGTTGCGGTTATTTTTATTAAATCAGCCCCATTTTTATAGCGTTGACGAACTGCCTTTTTTGCATCCTCGGGAGAATTCACAACGCCTTCTTTGGGTCCGGAATCTTTCATCAACTCCTTTTTCATTCCATTTGTGGGATCGGCATGCCCACCAGTTGTGGCCAGAGCTTTTCCTGAAGTGAATATACGCGGACCAACTACCACACCTTTGTTAATTGCATTCCGCAATGAAATATTAACTCCCGAACCGCCTAAATCCCGAACGGTCGTAAAACCTGCCATCAAAGTCTTTTTAGCGTTTAGGGTTGATTCAAAAGCAACATCTGCCTCATTATTAGTAAATCTTTTGATATATGACCGTGGATTGAACTCAGATTCCATATGTACATGCATATCAATAAGACCCGGTAATACCGTTTTATCTTTTAAATCAATAACAGTATCAGAATCTGAACCAGCTACATAACCATTCTCAATACTTTTTATCTTATTGGCAGATACAACTATTGTTTTTTCTGATACTGTTTTCCCAGAGGTAACATCTAAAATATTCCCACAATGTAAATAGATGTCCTGGGCACTAGCTAAAACAACTGAAAACAAAGCAATTAAAAAAAGTGATTTTTTCATGGTTGGCTATTTAAATAAAAATGAGAGGAAATATACATATAAATCCTCTCATCCATTCAAACTTGAATTCTTAAATCAGTTTCTTATCTTCTGCTCCCAATCCCACGCAGATTTCATGGCCTCATCCAAAGTGTATTGCGATTTCCAACCCAGTTCTTCATTGGCCGCTGTTGTATCAGCATAAGCAGAGGTAATATCTCCAGGTCTTCTGTCCACAATTTTATAATTGAGTTTTTTACCTGAAACATTCTCAAAACTACGGATTACTTCAAGAACCGAACTTCCTTTGCCAGTACCCACATTAAAAACCTCGTAATTGGTTTTGTTCTTACTTTCCAAGAGTCTTTGCAATGCTACAACGTGTGCCTTAGCCAAATCAACAACGTAAATATAATCCCTAACACAGGTGCCATCGGGCGTAGGGTAATCATCCCCAAATACAGAAAGCTCTTCCCTTAAACCAACACCGGTTTGGGTTATAAAGGGTACTAAATTCTGTGGGACTCCTATTGGCAGTTCACCGATTTCTGCACTGGGGTGAGCTCCCATAGGATTAAAATATCGGAGTGCAATCGCATTTAAGCTCGGTGTAACTTTGCAGGTGTCCCTAATAATCTCCTCACCCATTTGCTTGGTATTTCCATAAGGCGATTCAGCTTCCTTTACGGGTGCGTCCTCGGTAATGGGCATTTTGTCGGCTTGACCATACACCGTACAACTTGAACTGAAGATAAAGCTAGACCGCTCTTTTTTTGAAAGTTCCTTTAACAGATATACCAAAGTACCAATGTTGTTTTCGTAATACAACAAAGGCTTTTCAACACTTTCACCAACGGCTTTAGAGGCTGCA
>JAAETN010000533.1 GCA_024228355.1 Maribacter sp.
ATAATGCACTCCTTCCATTTCGAGCCCGATGACATTCCAGGTAGACTTATGGAAAAACTTCAAAATATTCCTATTCTGTAAGGAAGTACCCAAAACCGTAACCATTGCACCTTCATAAACATCCAATCCAAATCCTTGAAAATCCTTGGCGCTAAGTTCGTTTTTGAAAGGATAATTATCAGATGTCCCTTCAAAAATATGGGCTGATGGTATCATTAAATCCCCTTTACTTCCTTCCAGTATACCGGCCTTTCCCATTATAGAAATTGAAGCAACATCAAGGAAAACATCTCCATTTTTATTGCTCTTATATGGTTTCAATAACTCGTCAATGGTTTCATAAGCCTGCTCCCCAAAGGCATAGTCCATCACAAATATAACAGGTTTTTCATCATCTGAAATGCCCTCGGGTAAATCATAACAACAGGCATCGTCCCCTAATTTAGCCAAATCAAAAATCTGAACGTCTATGTTGGTGCCTGAAATATCATCAATGGTAATCATGCCATTCTTTTCGGCTATAGTATTTACTTTTTGCTGCAACACATTGTTTTCTTGGGAACTTAAAGCTTCATAAATTTCTAAAGAACCGTTATTGGGATATTCCTTGTTCAGTGCCTTCTTTGCAAATAATGAATTCATCACGCTATGCATATTAGCACTTATTATATGTACAGGTCTAGACAGTAAATCCTTTTTGGCGAGTACCTCTTTAATAGCGTTGGCCCACCGCTCACCATGAATATGATGGCCCAGTCTTTCCCGCAACAACGAGGTAAAGGTTATGGCTCGTTTATTTCCGGTAACCTCTTCTTCAATAGCCAATTTGCCCATCCAATATATAATTTGAAGAAATCTTTCCGGATTTTTTCTTGTGGCGAATTTTTCATAAAACTCCAATATTTCCTCAAAAGACCGGCCTAAAATATTTGCAGTATGAATTAATGCCACTTCACGATCTGACTGTGAAAGTTTTTTCTTTGTAACCGCAGTTTCCAATTTGTCCCAATCGCGAATGGTTTTGTCAGTATCCTCGATAAGTACGCGCTTGGAAATTTTATATGATTCGATGAATAAAAATGTAAGATGCGTGAGTATGTCATAGATGTCTGAACGCCCTCGGGTAATCTCGACATTCATCTGTTCATCATCAATACGATAACAATTTCTTCTTCTCTTAGGGGGAACTATTGCCTCAAAATGTGCCTTCCCATATCCTTCGTCTGAAGTAAGGTTAATAAACCTACACTGTTCAATACCTTTTGGCAGACGTTC
>JAAETN010000534.1 GCA_024228355.1 Maribacter sp.
AAAAAGATTGATTTTTGATTGAATTTGTGAATTTCCATGCATATACCAGAAAATCGCCCATAAAAAAAGTGAAAAATTTTGGGTTGGAAGGTAAATTCACTTAAATTTGACGAAATGAGTCTTTGTTTTTTTCTCTTCAAGGAAGAGTTTTTTTTGTCCAAAGACTGAAAATAATGATGAAAATGCTGACAGATAGAGACCCGAAATTCAGAATTGTGAAGGATAATAAAAACGGAATTTGATCTAAAGATCTAAGGAAGAGAGATTAAATGGAATTAGAGGTTTACGGTAGATAAGGAGAGAAACGCTAGTATACCCCCCCCCCCCTCCTATCCGGGGGGAGGGACCCTTCGGGAATGAATTTTTTACTTATTTGCTTTGCAAATGTCTCTATCCGGGGGGAGGATGTCGGAAAGTGGATTTCCTTCATAATAAAAGATCAGAAACTGAGTAACTCCTTATAAGATAAACCACTGTGAACGTTAGGGTGATCTTCAATGCGCTGGGATTAGCGCAAACAACAATAAGATACTTTGATGATTTCTGTTTATTTCGAGTTTATCACCCCTTGAAACAAATTTGCATTAAGTTATATTTTCTCTTCCTTTTTCTCGCAAAAGGGTTTTGGACCGTGAGAAAAGTTAGTTTCCGTTCGCTGTTCTTCCCGAGTGCACTCGTCTCCTTCCCGAAAGAAGAAATTCCTTACTTTTGTGTGTGAAACCGTGGCCTTCGTGTTGGATTTGGAGTTTGGTCAGCTTGTTCTTCATCCTAAGATAAGTTGAATAAAACCTTCTAATCCTCTTGTAGTTCGCAGTGTATTCTTCCGTGGTCCGCAGTGTATCCCCTTGTAGTTCAGAGCCTATTCCTTCAGTCGTCGTTGTTGTTCA
>JAAETN010000535.1 GCA_024228355.1 Maribacter sp.
TAAGAATGGGGGTCAGTATTGCTATACTCTTATTCACACCAATGAAGCCAAGAATTGAATATGATGGAGCGGCATATCATATAATGAGTCTAGTAGGAGAATAGGGCCAGGTTTTTAATTCCGATATTTAATTATTTTCTAATAAATCTGTGGTCGTGCCGAGATAAATCCGAAGTCTTGGGAAGAATTGAAATCAAATTCGGAAATTGACTATTGTTGCCCAGGAGATGCAGGTGGTTGTATCCATCTAAGTCCTCCCAAACCAAAGTTTGGCCAACAGGTTAGTAGTGCAGGAGCGATTGGGATCAAACCTAATCAGGCTGTCCGAGAATACAAAATCAGAAATTTTTGGTGTTGTTGATTAAGGGTTTATAGCTCGCAAATCCACTCGTTAATGATGATGGTGTCCTCCTTCCATAGGGCCACCAATTTTTTTTAGTGCTTCGGAAAGTGATTTGCCGGTTTCTTCCATATCTCTGATGGCTTGATCCAGCAACTTGGCAACTTCCTGTTCGGATTCTTTCTTGGCCTCACCTTCCCATTTCCTGAACTCAGCTATATGGTTATTATTGTGTTCAATCCAGTGTGGTAATAATACTCGAAGTTTTTTTATAGTGTTTTGTTCTGACATGTTCAA
>JAAETN010000536.1 GCA_024228355.1 Maribacter sp.
AAAAATCACGCCAAAGATAAGGCGTTTTTGTCATGCTTTTATATACTTCTAGAAACTCGTTGTTTAAAAGCATTGATAAAAAAACACTTTTAAAGATGGGTTTGTGAATCTTCAAAAGGTTTTTTTACTAAAAGATCAGGGATGTAAGTTTTCAGTAATTGTTTACAACCTGACAAAGGGAATCATCCTGATTGCCATTCTAAAAGCAACCGCAGACATGATCAGCGAGAATCCTTCAACGATTTTTAGGTGTACCGCAAACCATGCCGTAATACCTGTAAAATTGATTAGATAGCTATTGACACCGTAAGTGCCATCAATAGTGTTTAATGTGCTCATGACTCCCTCAATAAGCATATAAATAAGACGGTTAAAAAGAACAGGTAGAACCGTTATAACTATTGTCCATACAAATAGCTTCATAGCAGTAAACCGGACAACGCTATAACCAACCCAACTACCAAAAGCTGAAAGTAACCAACTAAGTAACGCAGGCATGTGTTAAACCCCTTTAAATTCCCATTGCTATAAAAACTGCCCTTATGGCCATTAAACCCAATACAAAACTACCAAACAAGTCAACCATCCAATCGAGTGGACAAAAATCAATAGTCATGGATTTTCCAAATATTGTCATTGAAAGTGAACATATTGCACCAGTTACGTTGATCTTGCTACCGGTAGCAAGAAGCACCAAAGGATTAGAGGCAAGATATCCCATTATTAAACCTTTCCAATCCGTTTCACCAATCTCAGAGACATCACCCGGAAGACTTGCGTCATAAGTTGTACTATCAGCAGTACCCGGAACAGCTACCGGAATATTTCCACCGGAATCTAGGCCGGAAATGTCGTCAATGCCGTCAGCGTTATCGTCAATAAAATTTCCAGGTGGTGGAGAAACCGGATCACCAGTCCCACAAACACCACCAAAATCAATCCCAGTTTCATCTTGATTCATTATTCCATCAAAGCAAGTTTCTAGAGGGGGAATAT
>JAAETN010000537.1 GCA_024228355.1 Maribacter sp.
CGGGGTAAATTTTGCCGACGGACGAATAAAAGGCTACGGAACAGGCATGCCTTTTGGAGATGGGGATAAGGTGTTCAATTATTTACTTGTTCGTGGCAATACTTCTTATGGTATCAACAGGTTTGAGAATAATGAAGATGGAACCATAACCGATGAAGCAACTGGTTTGATGTGGATGCAGGATGACAATGGAGAGGGTGTATTATGGCAGGATGCTCTGGCTTATGCAGAAGGAAAAGAATTTGCGGGCTATTCCGACTGGCGATTGCCTGATGCCAAAGAATTACAAAGTATCGTGGATTATACACGCTCACCGGCAACAACAAATTCTGCTGCAATCGACCAACTTTTTAATTGTACACAAATCACCAATGAAGCTGGTCAAGCTGATTATCCATGGTATTATAGTAGTACCACACATGCATCAATGAATTCAGGAGGTGCAGCGGCTTATGTTGCATTTGGAAGGAGTTTAGGAAATATGGATGGTTGGATTGATATTCATGGTGCAGGTTCTCAACGTAGTGACCCAAAAACAGGAAATCCGGAGGACTATACCGATGGGTTTGGTCCACAGGGAGATGCTATCCGAATCTACAATTATGTAAGATTGGTAAGAGATATGAATTAAAAACCAAAACAGATGAAGAAAATTAAAAAAGGTATAAACTTACTTTTGGTTGCATTAATCTTTAGTGCTTCAATAATAACTTTTAATGCGTGTAGCAGTGATGATTCTATTACAATAATTGCAGAAGAAGAAGCTGAAGAAGAAGTTATAGATGATACAGATTTTGATGCAACAGATTGGACAACAGCAACACACAGCAATGATGCAGACCCGGATTTTGATGAAGTCTTTGAGGATAATGCAGTAAAAAGGCTGGATATCGTTATCACAGAAGACCGTTGGCAAAGTATGTTAGATGATATGACAGAAACTTATGGAACTTTTGGATCTGGAGGCGGAGGACCAGGAGGATTGATTGATACAGATGAAGATCCCATTTTTGTTCCTGCCGAAGTATTTCATAATGGAATAGAATGGTACAGAGTAGGTGTTCGTTTTAAAGGAAACTCAAGCTTACAAACAAGTTGGCAAAACGGAATTTTAAAATTGGCTTTTAAGCTTGATTTTGATGAATTTGAAGATGATTATCCACAAATAGACAATCAACGTTTTTATGGATTCAAAAAAATAAGCCTAAAAAATAATTTTGATGACCAATCATTCTTAAGAGAAAAATTAGCCGGTGATGTGTTTAGAAATGCTGGTTTGGTAGGTTCTCATACTGCATTTTACACGCTTTATATAGACCATGGAGATGGTCCAGTATATTTTGGTTTATATACAATGGTAGAAGAAGTTGACGATACTGTTTTAGATACTCAATATTCTGATGATGATGGTAATTTGTACAAACCAGATGGTGATGCAGCAAGCTTTGCGGCAGGCACTTATGATGAAGATGAATATGTAAAGAAAAACAATGAAGATGAAGCAGATTTTTCAGATGTTCAAAGTCTGTTGGATATCTTACATGATGATTCCAGAACTACGGATGTGGCAACTTGGCGAACAAATCTAGAAGCTGTTTTTGATACTGATGTATTCCTTAAATATTTGGCAGCAAATACGGTTATTCAAAATTGGGACACTTACGGTATAATGACTCATAATTATTACTTATATAACAATCCAGAAACTAATAAATTAACGTGGATTCCTTGGGATAACAATGAAGCATTGCAATTCGGTAAAATGGGTGGTTCATTACCCTTGGATTTTTCAGGATTAAACGATAGTGAATGGCCTTTAATAGGCTATTTATATCAAGATTCTGTTTATAAAGCGCAATATGATAGTTATGTACAGGAAATTGTTGATGGACCTTTTGAGACTTCATATATACAAGCACTTTATACCAGTTATTCTTCTTTAATTGAAACTTACGCAACTTCAGAAATTGAAGGAAAAACATTTTTAAATAGTAGCGCTGATTTTTATCAAGCCATAGCAACGCTTAATCAACATGCTGTAAATAGAGCAACTGCTGTTAGTGGATATTTGGATTAGTTTAGTTATGATATCTTTGTTTGTAGCTCCCCTCTGGGTTGCTATGAACAAGGATATTTTTGTTCCATTAATTATAGGATAGGATTGATCTTTGAAAATGAACCTTAGCAAACGACAATATAAATTCAAACATTTTGAACCTGTAATAATCATTGCGGTTTGGGCATTGCTATTTGCATCGCCTTTATTGTTCGGCCAGTTTCAAGATGGTGTGGATTGGGATCATGTTTTAACTATTTGGAGAAACCATTTACCACTACTCGGACTGTATGTAATACATAGGTTTTTATTGATGCCTTTATTCTTCTTTAAAGGCAAAAAAATCACCTATTTTATAGCTACTTTTGCAATAATTCTGGTAGGCACATCCCTCATATATGCCTTAGACGATAGATTGGATCAACAACCGCTACCCCCTCCGCATAATAGGATGGAAAGACCATTTGAAAATCCCCCGGAAGAAGTTTTAAGAAGAGAGCCTCCTCGCCATATTCCACCAAGGCAAAATAATCGGAGGCCAATTCCCGCCTACGTCAACTTTATCACATTGGCGATACTATTGGTAGGTTTTGACGCAGGCCTTAAAATATCGATGCGATGGGTAGGTCTAGAGCAGGAAAAATTTAGACTTCAAAAAGAAAGCGTGGAAAACCAGTTGACATTTTTAAGAAATCAGATTAGTCCTCATTTTTTTATGAATACGCTCAATAATATCCATGCTTTGGTCGATATTGATTCGAAGGAAGCCAAGCAATCCATTGTAAAGCTCTCTAATTTGATGCGGCATTTATTGTACGATTCCGAAGAAAAACGTACGCCCATAAAAAAAGAAGTAGAGTTTATACAAAGTTATATTGAACTTATGCGACTTCGGTTTACAGATAAGATCAATATTGTGGTCGACATTCCGGATGAGGTTCCCGATAAATCCATTCCACCATTGTTATTCACTTCATTGCTGGAAAATGCCTTTAAACACGGGATCAGTTATAACCATGCATCTTTTATAAGCATTGTGATGTCCTTTACTGAAAATCGATTGAATTTTAAAGTAGAAAACAGTAATCACCCTAAGAAAAAGGTAGCCTCTTCAGGCATTGGCATTGAAAATACTAAAAAACGATTGGATTTGTTGTATAAGAAGGAGTATGACCTTAGCATTTCCGATACCGAAGAAAAATATGCCGTAAACTTGAACATTCCGTTATGATACTCTGTATTGCCATAGATGATGAACCTCTTGCACTTAAACAGATTGCAGGTTATATTGATAAAACCCCATTTCTTGATTTAATAGCACACTTTGAAAGCGCTCTGCAGGCAATTTCTTTCCTTCAAAAAAATGAGGCTGACCTGATGTTCGTCGATATCAATATGCCCGATCTTAGCGGAATGGATTTTGTTAAGTCATTGAATAACCCGCCTAAGGTAATCTTTACTACCGCTTACAGTGAATATGCACTGGAAGGGTTTCGGGTCGATGCTATAGATTACCTGTTAAAACCTATTGGTTATAGTGAATTTTTAAAGGCAGCCGAAAAGGCAAACGAAAGGATACACCTCAAAGAAGGTGAAAATGCAGAAGTTCATGGAAATGACAAGTTTCTGTTTATCAAATCGGAATATAAAATCCTTCGCATTAACTTGTCCGATATAAAGTATATTGAAAGTATGCGCGAATATGTGCGAATTCATTCAACCAATGAAAAACCCGTAATGGCCTTAATGCGTATGAAAAAGCTGGAGGAGTTTCTACCAAAAACTAATTTTATGCGGGTTCACCGCTCCTTTATAGTAAACCTTGATAAAATCACAACCGTTGAACGCAATCGTATTGTTTTTGATAAAAATATTTATATCCCTGTAAGTCAGCAGTATAAGGAAAAATTTCAGAAATACCTGGATGATAATTTTTTGGTTTGATCAAAACCATACTAAAATAGTAGCTAACAAATTTTTATGCACAATAGGTGATGCCACAAGAATGGGAATGCCATTGATATCCCTCAAAGTATAATTCCCTCCTTTGTCATCTCCCAGGAATTTGGATTTAATCACTTGAGGGGTAATACGCTTGTCTTCGGCCCTTAGTTCCTGATAGCATTGAAATAATTTGGAATGTACCTCGTCAAGATATTGATTGATTTGCTTGGCTTTTTCACCAGTCCCCTTGATTCGCTGCTTTTGGGCATTCCATAGCTTTATATCAATCCGCCTTTTGAGACTAATATTGAGTCTTTTTCCATCTATTGTGATTCTAGCATAGAGTGGAGCATGGTTGTTCTTGATTCTTTTGGTGTATATCCAGAATAGGATAGAAAATGTGGAAAAAGTGCGCATGACGTTCATCTTTAAGTTAAACTTAGTTAAGGACGAAAGTCAAATCACCAGCAAATCGTTTATTTAAAAGTTTAAATACAATCTGTTTTAGGATACGACAACATTTAGTAAAAAGTGTTGACGATTTGTGAACTCGACTGGATGATTTCAAATGACATCATTTCAAATCAAAAAAACGTAAACCACTGTAAATCAATTGTTTTTGAACAGATATAAACTGCTTTGAACCTCAAAAAGCAGCCCCGGCAAGAATCGAACTTGCATCTAAAGTTTAGGAAACTTCTATTCTATCCATTGAACTACGGGGCCCAAAGTTTTGGATTGCTAATCTAAGAATACTTTTCAATAAGTTTATTACCAATTTCAGGATACTTCAAAAGATTTAAAATATACTTGCGACTCTTCATTCTCTTGATATGATTTTCAACCTTTCCCGCAATTTTAGAATTCCCAACTTCCAGTGTAAAAAAATACTCCCAAGGTATTTTCCTTTTGGAAACTCCTACATTCAATCTTTCATTGTTATGCCATTTTAGCCGCTCTTCCAAATCTGAAGTTTTACCTACGTAAAAACTTTGATCTTTCAACGATTTTATGATATAAACGTAATACATAACCTAGGAAACTTCCCCCGATAGCTATCGGGGCTATCCATTGAACTACGGGGCCCAAAGTAAGGAGGGCAAGAATAGAGTTTTTTTTGGGAGTTTTAAAAGTCCAATGACACTTATTTGGTATCTTGTAGCTAGTATATCTTAGTGCGATAAAAGGAAGCGGTATGGCGAAACACCCAAATTCAAGAAGAAAATTTATTAAAAATAGTTCCATGGCCTTTGTGGCCGGAAGTCTTTTGCCGCAATTCAGCGCCAAGAGTTATGCACAGATTATCGGGGCCAACGAAAAAATAAAGGTTTCGGTAATGGGGGTGAACAGTCGTGGAAACGCTTTAGCGAGGAATTTTGC
>JAAETN010000538.1 GCA_024228355.1 Maribacter sp.
CGTATATAGGGTTCTATGACGAAATGTACTTCTTTCGATTTCAATTCTTTAGCAAAGCTCTGAAAACGGTCCCAGGGGAGGACCACACCATAATGGGGAACAGGTACGTTCTTTCCATCTACTGGGTTGGTGTGTAATACTTCAGTTGTTTTTGGTTTGTAATGAATGACCAATTGATGTCCGAACAGATTAAAATCTACCCAATGGTTGCTACTACGACCTTCCTCACAATTTAGGATTTCTCTATAGAATTTTCGACATTCGGCCAAATTATGAACGGGTATGGCAATATGGAAGGGCGATACGTTTTGCATGCTAAATAGTTTGTTTAAAAGTAGGCTTTTTCTATGATCTTATGAAGTCCATGATTTGAAGGTTCACATGATCTTGGTGCATGGAATGTCCTAGGCCTTTAGTTCTTAAGAAGGAGCTATTTTTCCATGCTTCATGTACGCTTTCAGAGGCGCTAAAAGGTGCTATGGCATCCTCTTCATCATGAATAATTAGTCCTTTTTTTGGCAAGTGTCCCTTAAATTTAGAAGTTGAGAAATCCTCTATACTGAAACCAAATAACGCCTTGAAGTGGTCATCCAATCCGTTGAGGACATTGTCATTGAACTTAAGGATCCGCTGATAATCATTCATGATGTCCTTAAGCCTTGAGGGAGATCCAATGGTTACGATTTTTTCAATTCCCTCATTGGGATATTTTTCTTGACTGTACAATGTGTTCATCCCTCCTACAGAATGACCAATCAAGATTTTGGGTTTATAGGTATCTGCAACCACTTTTGTACATTCAGTATATAAAGGTACATTCAAAATAGCCCCTGTTGAATGCCCATGTGCTGGTGCATCAAAAGCAACAATGTTATAGTTTTCCCTTTTTAAAAAAGCAATCAAATTTCGCCACCGAAAGGCATTGCTTTCCCATCCATGTAAAAGCAAAACTGTTTCGTTCTCACCCTGCCAGTGATAGGTCTGTATCTCTTCGTTCGCTGCTTTTAATCTTAGGCTTTTGGCCTGTTCCAAAAAATCGTGCTGTTCGGGTCTTACCTTACCTTTTCTTGGTGTACAGAAAAGCCTAAAGGCATTATCTGCCGCTTTTTGCCTTGAAATGGCCGCCAATAGATTAAAATAGGAGCCGTAAGCTAGGGGAAGGTATTTATTTATTGTTTTTTTCATAATAATGAAGTTACTTTTTGTAACTTACTCTATAATTAATACTAAAGTATAGAATATTTTAGCAATATAAAAGCGGTTTAAAAAAGGACACAAGGTATACAAATGGAAACTATTACTGAGAATCAGAAGATTAAGGTTGCAAAAAAAATAAAAAAAATGTTTGGGCATGTTGATCGTAGAAACATTGAATTTTGTCCTATTAGGGATGTGATGTCATTGGCATCGGACAAGTGGAGTATTTTGATTATCCTCTATCTGGGCTATTATCCTGTATTGAGGTTCAATAAATTAAGAAAACACATCTATGATATCTCGAACAAAGTTTTGAGTGAACGCCTTAAAATGTTAGAGGGGGATGGTTACATCTCAAGAAAGTTATTTGCAGAAGTGCCTATTCGAGTGGAATACAGCTTAACTGATTTTGGTCATTCTTATTTGCAGAAATTATTGGAGTTGACCGAGTGGGCCGAAAAACATAAAGGAACTGTTATTTCGAATAGAGCGGATTATCAGAAGTCTACTTAATCGGTCACAGGGTTCCAAATATCCAAATATATCTTCCATTTATTGGCTTCTTTCTTCCAAATGATGACATATTTGCCTCTCCATTCAACTATTGAATCATCCGGACGTTGTGTACTTCCCTCATAATAGCCATAGTCATGGGCATAATTGCCTACTATTTTGATCTCCTTGGGGTCAATTTTATGATGCACTATTTTAATGTTTTTAGGAAGTATCCATCTCTTTTTAATAGCTTCACGACCTTCAATTATTTTGGTGTTATTTGGGAATATCTTACCATCTACGGTATAGGATTTGGCTAGCGTATCATAATCCCCATCCATATATGCCCTGGAAAAATTTTCAATAGCTTCCAGTATCTTTATTTTTTCAACCTCATAATTAGCCGTTTTTCTCTTTTTGCACTCTATTTTCCAAGTAGGTAATGCGAATGATTCATCTTTGTTTACCCATTCTCCAAGCCAATTGAAGCCGTTTTCATCAATATTCGAAAAAGTAATTTTATAATATCCATCCATCCCATTTGGGGCTTTTTGCTCATTATAGAGTACAATATCCCCTTCATTGGTTTTTTTACCCTCCCATGGAGGTAAGCTGGTTAAGGGTGCGGCAGTATTGTAGTAATGAACATACCACAGTGAACTATCAACGATGAATTGTCTTATACTACCTGCATGTCTGCCATCGGCCTTCAGGGTTTCATCTTGAATTGCCATTCCGTTCATAATATATTTAAAACGCCAAATCATGTCAACAGGTTCGGCCCAAGTTCTGTCAGGATTTCTTGAAGCTGATTTGCAGTCACATTCACCAATTAAGGGTGCATAATCAAGTATTTGTTGTGCTGCTTCAGGGTTTGGTAGTCCAAAGGGATGGTCTATTGAGGGTTCATATTCATATTGTGAATATGAGATGCTAATTGTACTTAAAAAAATTAAAAGAATAGGAACTGTTTTCATGAGGTGATTAATTGTTATTTCAAAATACCAAACTCCTCTTCTTTATAAGAATAATTATGAAGAAATTAACTCCAAATGAAAAATGGTGTCCAACTCAATTATCCCAAATTGACGGGAATCAAATTAGCGAATTATAACAATTAATAGAAATTACTTCGTTATCATACATTTTTCGGTACAACATATGGGTAACGATATTTACGTGAAAGCATCAAATCGGCTTCTTCATGGTTAATAAACTGTTCGAACTCTCCATTAAATCGTAAAGTATCCCCAACCCTATACGCAATATTGGCGATTAAAGGTAATACGGTAGACATGTGGCCTATCTCAACATCGCAATTCAAATCGTATCGACTTCCAGAACGCACCCCATCGATGAAATTGGCGAAATGACCCTTGCTGTCAGGAGCGGCCCTAAAGGTTTGATCTCCACCTATGGCAGCACTTTCCGTCATATCGGATCCGGCGAAAGGTTCCTTGTCCC
>JAAETN010000539.1 GCA_024228355.1 Maribacter sp.
TGAGTCTTTTATCGGTCGGTTGAATATTCCACTGCGGAAGTACATTGTTATCTTTTGTAAAAACGGAGCAAAAGAATTCATTAAATCGCTCTGCTTTTTGGCCGCTATCAGTCAAGACTGAACCCTCGGAACTAAGAATGCATGGGATCTTCGATTTATAAGAAAGTTTACTTTTAATATGACTCCATAAAATTGATTGGTTTTTGGACAAATGAATTTTTTCCTCTTTACGGTATTGTTCATTTCTTCTTTCTTTTTGCGCAATCCTAGAAGAAGCTAAGTATTGTTCATAAGAATTTTGATTTTCCTCGTCTTTATTCTTACTTCTATTTTCTTCCTCATTCTGTTTGTACCGTTTTGTGAAGTTTCCAAGCCTTACGACACAATCGTTTTACCCAGATTGAGGTGTTTGATTTATGCAAATTTGTGATTGTGCGTTGAGGGATGTGAAAATTCACAAGCGATGTTAAAATCAATAAAAATTCGTCCCAGATTTCGCTCACAGATTGACAAGGAAGAAATTTCTGAACCCAGTTAATCCCTACCAAAGCATGATTCAATTGTGTAAAATCAGCATTACGATAATTTCTAATGACAACGGATTTTTGTTTTAGAGTCTGAAAGGTTAACAATGCAGTAATTGTTTCGTGGTCACATTTTGTTATTTTTGTACCGCTCTCAACACCCTGAATGAGGTTTGGTTCATTTACAAAAAGTAAATCTAAAATAGCTTGGTTTCTCATCAGAAATGTGATTAATTGAGACATTCCCTGCCCCAGGATAAAATTCATGAATTTTTCTTGGCCATACTGACGAGTTGCGGTGCAATTTTGCCAGTCAATGTGACCATAATTAAAATCACTTGCAACTATTGTCGGTACAGAAACATCGATTTGATTCTCCAGAAGGGTAATTAACTTATCAGGTATGTTTTCAGCATGACCAGGTGGTCTATAAATTACTCCAATTTTAATTGTTTTTTGTTTTGTGACAATCTTACACCAAACAGATTCAAATTCGTAGAGTGAATGTTTGCTCACTGACATCAAAGACATGGATTTGGGAATCAGGACCGCAACACCGCCGCCTCTCCGACCATCAGCTCGTTCACTTCTGAAAATAGAGTAAATGACAGGGGTAGTAACACGTTAGAATCAGACTCAGTGAGCCAGGTTTCAACCAAAAACAAAAGCGGGGGACTGTCAAATCCCTCCAAGTAAGTTTCAAGTTCATTCAGTTTTGATTTGCTCTTAATACTTCGGACATTTAAAAAAACAATTGGAATGAATTCATTTTTAAAAATAGAGATTTCTCTCCTGCTAGTTAGGTCACTTTCAAGTCACTCCCTTGGAGGGAATCCTCGGTCTCTCACCAA
>JAAETN010000540.1 GCA_024228355.1 Maribacter sp.
AAGTTTAGAGAAAGTAGTGAAACCTTATGAAGCTGGGGATGTTGACGATGAGGGTTATGTAGACGGACTTACCACCAATCTTGCAATTACCAAACTGAGGGAGCTCAAAAAGAGAGAGGAACCCTTTTTTCTTGGGGTAGGCTTTTTTAAACCACACCTGCCATTTAATGCCCCTAAGAAATATTGGGACCTTTATGATAGAGCTGAAATTCCGCTATCCCCAAATCCGTCAATACCGGAAAATATAAACACACAAAGTCTTCACGGCAGTGGTGAATTCAATCAATACAAGCTTACTGATGAGAAGGCAAGTCTTTCTAAAGCAGTTTCTGACGATTATGCAAAAAAATTAAGGCATGCCTATTTAGCTGGGGTAAGTTATATAGATGCCCAAGTTGGAAAAGTGCTTAGTGAACTTCGTTCATTAGGTTTAGATAAAAATACCATTGTTGTAGTTTGGGGAGACCACGGTTGGCATCTTGGTGATCAACGTGTTTGGGGAAAACACACCCTTTTCGAAAATGCCCTTAAAAGTGCCTTGATCATAAAGACACCGGAAAAAAATTTAAACAAGAAATCAATCAATAGCATCATTGAAACAGTCGATATTTATCCGAG
>JAAETN010000541.1 GCA_024228355.1 Maribacter sp.
AAGTTTAGAGAAAGTAGTGAAACCTTATGAAGCTGGGGATGTTGACGATGAGGGTTATGTAGACGGACTTACCACCAATCTTGCAATTACCAAACTGAGGGAGCTCAAAAAGAGAGAGGAACCCTTTTTTCTTGGGGTAGGATTTTTTAAACCACACCTGCCATTTAATGCCCCTAAGAAATATTGGGACCTTTATGATAGAGCTGAAATTCCGCTATCCCCAAATCCGTCAATACCGGAAAATATAAACACACAAAGTCTTCACAGCAGTGGTGAATTCAATCAATACAAACTTACTGATGAGAAGGCAAGTCTTTCTAAAGCAGTTTCTGATGATTATGCAAAAAAATTAAGGCATGCCTATTTAGCTGGGGTAAGTTATATTGATGCTCAAGTTGGAAAAGTACTTAATGAACTTCGTTCATTAGGTTTAGATAAAAATACCATTGTTGTAGTTTGGGGAGACCACGGTTGGCATCTTGGTGATCAACGGGTTTGGGGAAAACACACCCTTTTCGAAAATGCCCTTAAAAGTGCCTTGATCATAAAGACACCTGGGGAAAATTTAAACAAAAAATCGATCAGTAGCATCATTGAAACAGTCGATATTTATCCGAGTATATTAGAGCTGTGCCAGGTTGAAGCCCCATATGAAACTGATGGTGAAAGTTTTGTTAAACTATTCAAGAATACTAATTCAATAACCGACGATGTGGCCTATAGTTATTTTAAAAATGGTATATCA
>JAAETN010000542.1 GCA_024228355.1 Maribacter sp.
CTGCCCATACAGGACCTGACTCTTTTTCTGCCTGAGTAGCCATTGTTCTGAACTTCAACATACTGAAAATATTTCCATCTAAACCCATGCGTTCCTGGCGATAGAAAACAGGTCCTTCTGACGTCACCTTAACCAGAATTGAGATGACAAACATTAAAGGTGAAACAACAAAAATTATAGCTAACGACAACACTATATCCATAACCCTTGTCAACACTAAATTCAAACCGTATAGCGGAGTATCCCTTAAACTAATTATGGGCATACCTTCAAACTCCCCAATCCACCCTCTTAATGTGACAATCTGAATCAGCTCAGGAATTAACATGATTGAAACTATCTCATCACCTATATCGTCAAGAATAGTTTTTAACTTCTCATGAGCACTTAAAGGAAGGGTTATTAAGACCATGTCAATTTTCTGCTCAACCACAACATTTCGAATGTTTTCAAAAGTATCCAATACCCTGAAACCCTTCAGTTCATTTCCAACCTGAGATTTTTCCTCACCCAAAAAACCTTTAATTATGATCCCAAGTTCTGGATGCCTATGCATCCTATCAGCAACATCCAGTCCCAAACTGCCAGCCCCAACGATTAAAGCGAATCTTGAATTATATCCCTTCCTTCTAATAAACCTTAAAAGTTCACGAAAAAGTATCCTCTCAATACATAGGACTACCATGCTGATTATCCAGAAAAAAAGGAAAGTAAGTCTTGAAAATTCGTATTGTCTCACAAAAAAAGTTAATGAAACCAAAATCAATATGGCAATTGTAGTTCCCTTTGAAATATCCACTATCTCTGCAACTTTAGACGATATCCTTCTTGGCCTATACAGTCCAAACGCCTTAAACACTATATACCAGAGTGGTAACATAATGGC
>JAAETN010000543.1 GCA_024228355.1 Maribacter sp.
AAAAAAGAACCTCCGTCCTCTCCAAAAAAGTTGGCTGCTTGGAGAAAAACAATAAAGTCAGAGCCGAATGCACCTGCGCAATCTAAAAACTATGATTTAGTCGTTGTTGGTGGAGGCATAGCAGGATGTGCTGCGGCAATAGCCGCCGCTGAAGAAGGTCTTAATGTAGCCCTGATACATGATCGTCCAGTACTTGGCGGAAATGCTAGTGAGGAAATCAGGGTACATACCCTAGGGATTTATGGAAATTTCGAACGGATTCTAAGAAAAATAGATACTGAGCATTACCCTAATGGAAGTGCCGATGCGAAATTAGACCAGAAAAAAAGAGATGATAATGTAAAGAGTTATGAGAGTATTTCATTGTTTCTGAACCACCGGGCCTATGATGCCAAAGCTGAGAATAATACAATCGATTATGTGGATGCCAGACATACTTCAACAGGAGCACGAATCAGATTTACAGCTCCACGTTTTGTGGATTCAACAGGTGATGGATGGATTGGCTATTGGGCTGGAGCCGAGTTTTCATACGGACGTGAAAGTGCAGATACATATGGTGAAGATTGGGAAGAGCATGGCGAATTATGGAGTCCCAAAATTAGGGATAACGCGGTTATGGGATCATCGGTATTATGGGGATCCAAAGTAATGGATACAAATCAAGGATTTCCAGAAGTACCTTGGGCCATGCCGGTTGCTAAAATGCACCAAGAAGTGAATGGTGAATGGCAATGGGAGTTCAGTAGACCCGATCTAAATCAAATAGATGATGCTGAAGAAATTCGTGACCATATGCTCCGGGCAATATACGGGTCGTTTTCAAATGCAAAAAAGAAAGCCGAAAATGCCAATAGAAAACTTGAATGGGTCTCCTCGCTAGTTGGCAAAAGAGAATCAAGAAGATTGCTTGGGGATCATATCTTTACTTTCAACGACGCCAAAGAGGGACGAAAATTTTCGGATGGTGTGGTCATCGAAACGAGAGAAGTTGATGTGCATTATCAAACTGTGTTGGAAGATGAAAAAAACCCGGATTTTATTTCCGAGGCTTTGTTTTACAAAACTCCTAAGTATTATATTCCATATCGAAGTCTCTATTCCAAGAACATCAACAACCTTTTCATGGCGGGCAGGAATTTCAGTTGTTCCCATGCAGGTCTGGGTGGCCCTCGCGTAATGCGAACGACGGGTCAAATGGGAGCGGCAGTAGGCTTTGCCGCAGCACTATGTAAAAAATATGATGTGAATCCAAGGGAGATTTACACAGGTTACCTAGACGAGTATTTGGCCTTGATTGAAGAGCAGAAATTTGAAAAAATTCCAGATTCGAAGAAATGAAAAGTAGTATTTTACTCTTGGTTTGTGTTGTACTTTCTTCATTTGGTACTCAAATAAATTCAACGGAAACTGCAACCGGTGATAAGCTTGAAAAGCAACCTGAATTTTATGTCTTGGAATGGAAACCGGGTACCATTCTAAAAAAACAGAAAACCCAATTGTTCATTGAAGTTGACTCAATAGGTCAGCATAATATCGATGTCTTTGAAGACAAAAATGGGCAGCCGGTATTGTTTGGTTCTGACATTTCTACACCAGTTTGTGCCGATGGTGAATGTAAGCTAATGCATATTAAGCTGTATTGGACACTTTTGGGCGAATATGCGGGTTTTGATCGTTATCCCGACTTGCCTCTGACCAAGCACGACCATGACGAATTTACCACACCCGATTATCTTAAACTACATCGATTATTGATAGATGATAATTCAATTTTAAAGCATAGGACAATTGATAGATTGGTGGAGAAGCCAAAGTTAAGGGAAGTCAATGGTGTTGATGCCATTTCGGGAGCTACCATTGCAGAGGTAAAGGAATCCGTGGTTTCAGGTGCCCTTTATTCATGTTATGTAGCTTGGCATCTCGCCCATGGTGAAATCAGAAGGAAAATTAAAGCTTATACTATTGAAAATTTAAATGAAAACATATTAGTCGACATGCTTCGAAGCGATAATCCGGATTATCAATTATGTGCTCTCGAAAATCTGAGCCCAGCAATGTATGAAGTACATTATAAAAGAATAGCTGAAATATTCCTAGATGGGATTCCTTTGGTTAGAAACCTCATTGTTAAATCGCTACCTGACCGAATATGGAATTCCCCTGGATTAAGTCAACCATTTTGGCATGCACTACCCAAGATCGATGTTGGGAGTAGAAGTTTATTGCTAGAGCATTTGCAATTTGCAACCCCAGGTGTATTAGAGAAAGTATCGGAAAACCTTGATGTTTTGACGAAAAATCAATTGAAGATATTTCTTGAATCGCTATCTGACCTTAAGTTTTCTCCAAGACTCG
>JAAETN010000544.1 GCA_024228355.1 Maribacter sp.
CTCGTCACGTTTGGCAATTAGGTCTTTAAGCTCCTTATATTCCTTTGTCAGCTGTACATACCTTTTTTGGTCTGTAATTATATTGGGCTGAATAATCAGGTCGGAAACCTCATCAAAACGCTGTTTTACAATGTTTAATTTATCAATCATGCTTTTTCCTCTGTTCGACAGCGAATTTACAATAAATTTGTGCATTTAAATGTATCTTGCCCAGTAGATGAAAACAATATTGAGTTTAAAAACATATATTATCTCCTTTCATTTTTATAGACAATTTTTAATTGCCTCACTAATAATTACGGTTTTGAACTTTTTCTTCTTGAATGCAACGGAAAATAATTCAATCCTATATAAAATCATTATTTGTAAATTATTTCTTCTAGGTCTGGTGTTCCTTTTTTATTATGAAACACAACTAAATCAAAAGTTGGTTTTTTATAAGAACTTTGGACTTTCCAAACTCCACCTTTTCCTTAATTCCTTTCTTTTTGATGTTTTATTGACAGTGGCAATAGTATTAATATTGAAGGCGTTTTGATTTTAGAGGTTGATAATATTGAACTTAGCTTTGGGAATAAGAGGATTCTGTATGGAATTTATATTAAAGCTGAAACTGGACAAGTAACAGGGATTCTTGGAAGGAATGGTAGTGGAAAAACCTGTATGCTCCGAATTATATTTGGTGATTTGGATCCTAAGTATAAGAGCATTCGAAAAAACGGTATACATCAAGAATATGGTCTTTTTAAGAATAGGGATATTGCCTTTCTTCCTCAACACCAACTTCTCCCGAAAAATATTAAACTTTCAAAGGCATTTGATATTTTCAACTTAGATTGGAATGTTTTTACTAACATTTTCAATGCATTCAAAATACATGAACAAGCGAGAACAACGGAATTATCTTCTGGAGAGCTTCGCGTGGTCGAAACCTATTTGGTATTGTGCTCTGGCAAGAATATAATCTTATTGGATGAACCATTTTCATTTATAGCTCCAATATATATTGAAAAATTCAAAGAGTTGATTCGAGAAAAGAAAAGGGAATCTATAATAATAGTTACAGACCATTTCTATAGGGAAATAATGCAAATAAGTGATTCTGTCTACCTGCTAAAAAACGGATATTCCAAACTAATTGAGACCAAAGAACAATTGAAAAATGAAGGTTATATATCCCTTAATCCCCAACAAAAGTAGTCCCTAGGCTGAAAATATACGAATCCAGGCCATCACTACGGTCGTATTTACCAAAACGAAAATCAATTGTTTTCAATCCAAACGTAAAGACCTTGGCCGTTGTAAAAATGTCTTTGTAGCGTATGCCCATTCCGTATTGGTGTGCATTGTAGGCGGATAGATCATAATCCGAGGTATAGAATTCCAGATTGGAAACGGCAACTTCTTTTTCATAAAAATAATCCGCTGCAGTTTGTTTGTAATATCTATAGTTCGGGTAGAGTGTAAATTTATCATTAAGCTTTATGGGCACTTCCAAGCTAGCCGTATGCGCAGTGATTCCCCAATCATCTGAATAATATCGATAATAGCTGCGCAGCACAATCAAATCGTTCAAATAATAATTCAAACGAGCTCCAATGGGAATTTTAAAGCGGTTATCCGGCAGTTGTTCAACATCATCGGCCAATTGAAATTCTTCAATGAAAAAATCATTCATATCGCCAAAATAAACCCTTTGGTGTGGGGTACTCAATAAACCACTCTGTGAGACGATATCCATAAAAATGGATCCTTGCATTCTTTTGCCCAGGATTTGGGAAAAACTCAATGAAAGCGAGTACGAGTTTCTTGTTTCATCATTGAACGCATCAAAAATTGGATTATAAGTACCATTGCCCGTTATCCTGGAATCTGAAAAACCATTTCGCAATTCGACGGGGTATTGGGGAATCCATTTATCCAAAAATACCTGAAAACTTGCAGATACCTCAGTGTTCTTTTCGTTGAACAAACGCGTATACCCTCCGCCAAAACCAATCGAAAAATAATCATATTCCGACGAAACATATGCCTGTGCCGAATATACCGAATTCCGATTATCGGAACTATGTTGATACGAAGGGTTAAAATGAACTAGGGCATCACTCTGGGATGCACCCGAAGAAGCGCTAAACGGACTTGCCGTTCTACTATTTTTGTCAAATGGATCAACATTACTTGTAGAGGCTGAGGAATAGGCAGAGATGCCTGCATCAACCGTAAGAATATCATTAGGGTTCAAAGGTATTTTAACAACAATACTTGAAGTGGCATCTGTAAGTTCTTCAGTACCTTCTCCTCCTGATACAGCGGCATTTTGTCCATCTTGATTGTAATAACTGAGCAATAATTCTATTTCAGCCGTTTCGAGCACCCTTTTTTGATAACTATTGGTATTATCATTCTGGGAGAAACCAATGCTATAAAAAAGAAAAACAACTATGAACAGGGATTTATTCAAAGGAAATATTTTGAATTAGTAATTAATTACATCCACAACCTCCACCAGATTTGCCACCATTGGCACCAGCAGCCGCTTCCCGATATATTTGAAAGTTAGTCTCAAAACGTTCAGAACCTTTCGCACTCAATACCATTTCTTCATCGTTCAGATACACTTTATCGTACTCCTTGACCACAACACAAGAAGTAGATAAAACTCCAAATAGCACAAGTAAGACTCCCTTTTTCATAAAATAAAGTTACGGATTATTATCAAATAGAATTCCCCTGCTTTTGTGTATTTTATTATTACCATCAACCAAGATTGCTTCTGTTAAAGGAAGTTGATTAATCTTTGAAAGGCCATCATCTTTTCCCATTATAAAAACTGCGGTTGCCAAAGCATCACAAAATTCAGCACTTTTATTAAATATAGTAACACTGCTTACACCTCGTGAAGGATAGCCCGTTCTTGGATCAATGATATGAGAATATTTTCTACCATTGATGACCACATATTTTTCATAATTTCCTGAAGTGGCAACGGAAGATTCAACCACTGGAAGCCAGGAGAATATTTTGTCCTTACTAAGAGGATTGGCGATACCTATCAACCATTTTTCTCCACTCGCTTTAGTTCCCCATGTGGTTAAATCACCTGATGCATTAATAATTCCTGCAACAACTTGTTTTGAAACCAATAACTCCTTGGCTTTTTGGGCTGCATAACCCTTACCTATCGCACCAAATGATATTTTCATTCCTTTTTCCTTTAGAAAGACCGTGCGATCAGCTGCATTTAGAATAATCTTCTCATATCCCACTTTAGAAACGGAATTTTTAATCTCTTCTGGGGTAGGCATATGCTTCATACTGCCATCAAATTTCCAAATCCTGTCCATTGATGCATATGAAATATCGAAAGCACCATCGGTAATCTTGGAAATCTGTTTTGCCCTCTCAATCAATCTAAAAAGCTCTAAACTTACTTGAACTGGTTTGATGCCAGCATTTCTATTTATTAGCGATGTATCTGAATCTGGGTCCCAGGAAGAAATGAGTTTTTCAATGCGTATTATCTCGGAAATCGCTTCATCAATATTTATATACCCAATTTCTTCATTGACTGCAATAACAGTTACCTCAAAACGACTACCCATTAGTTTCTGGGTTCTCTGAACCGTCACGTATTTTCGTTCCTGTCCATAACCTGCTATGACAAATAAGACAATAAACAGGGGAATAAGGTTTTTCACTTTACGAAAGAATTTAGAAGTGAAATATAGCTGTCCGGGGAAAGATTATTATAGCCGGTATTGCCCAATACCTCTTCATTCGAATTTAAGACCACTACCAACGGAAAATGGCCATTGGGATTATACGTTTCGGCCAATTTGTTGTTTTGCTCCTTTATAGCTACCGAAAGTTGATTGGCTTTCTTTCTTGGAAAATCAGCTTTATAAAGAATATAATGCTCGTTTGAATACGAAACAAACGCCTCAGATTGCCATATCTTTCTTTCCAATTTAATACACGGGGCACACCAATCTGAACCGGCAAACACAAGAATAATAGGTTTATTTTCCTCTTTGGAAATAGACAGGGCCTCTTCAAAGGAAGATTTCCAATTCTGGGCTGATGCCAAAACCGTGCATAGCAAGGCCGTTATGAAAGTTAATTTTTTCATTATTAGTTTTGAGGCACTTAAATTTATTCAAAAACCCGGAGAATATCCCCATTAAGCTCAGTATTATATATTTTCAAGGGTTTGGCCGTATTACTGTCTACTTGATTCAAAGGAGCGCCATCCAAGGCAAATCTTGAACCATGTACGTCACAATAGAAAATTCCGCCATCATTGGTTACAAAACGTACCTGGTCATACGATTGATGACTACAAACCTGAGTAGCGGCAACAAAGTTACCTTCCAGGTTCTTGACCACCACGACCAAGTTCTTTAGGATAAAACTCCCATTATTGGCCAATTTGGCTCCTTCTGTAGAATTTAAATCAATTGTAAAGTCGATTCCTGTCGGGACCTCAACGATATCACCGTTATCATCATCTTTTGAACATCCCTGTAAACAAGGAAAAGTCAATGCAAAGGCCGCACCTGCCCCTAGACTTCTGAGAAATTCTTTTCTTTCCATAGCAGCATATTTACTATAAACAACGTAGTATTTGGTCTAATCGTATGCCTTAATAAACAAAGGTGCCAAACTCACTACTTATCGTGAGTTTTTTTGTCAGATGGTCTTCTACTCTACCCACAATTCTGGCATCGACTCCAAAACTCCTTGAGATAGTTATCAAATCTTGTGCCACAGCCTTACTCGTATAAATTTCCAAACGATGTCCGCAGTTGAACACTTGGTACATTTCTCGCCAATCAGTACCTGATTGTTCCTGTATTAATTTGAAAAGAGGGGGAATAGGAAATAGGTTATCCTTAATAATATGAAGATTATCTATAAAATGAAGTATTTTGGTTTGTGCACCGCCACTGCAATGTACCATTCCGTGTATATCCGATGCGTTATACTTTGATAAAATCTTTCTTACTATCGGTGCATAGGTTCGTGTAGGTGAAAGCACCAATTTGCCAGCATCAATGGGCGATTCCGGAATATCATCGGTTAACTTTGCACTACCGGAATACACCAATTCCTCAGGTACGGCAGCATCATAACTCTCCGGATATTTTTCTGCCAGATATTTTGAGAAAACATCATGACGCGCAGAAGTCAAGCCATTACTTCCCATACCGCCATTATATTCCTTTTCGTATACGGCCTGACCAAAGGACTCAAAACCTACAATGACATCGCCTGCCTTTATATTGGCATTATCTATTACATCCTTACGATTTAATCTTGCCGTAACCGTGGAATCAACGATAATAGTACGTACCAAATCACCCACATCGGCAGTTTCACCACCTGTGGAATGGATTACCATACCATGGTCGGCCAAATCGGAGATCAATTCTTCAGTACCATTGATGATTGCTGAAATAACTTCAGCGGGAATCAAATTCTTATTACGTCCAATTGTGGAAGAAAGCATTATATTATCTGTGGCCCCAACACAGATCAAGTCATCAATATTCATGATCAGGGCATCCTGGGCAATACCTTTCCATACTGAAATATCACCGGTTTCTTTCCAATACATATAGGCCAGGGATGATTTGGTGCCTGCCCCATCGGCATGCATTACCAGGCAATAGTCTTCATCATTCGTTAAGTAATCCGGGACGATCTTACAGAAAGCCTTGGGAAAGAGTCCTTTATCAATATTCTTAATAGCATTATGTACATCTTCCTTTGAGGCTGAAACCCCTCTCTGACTATATCTTTCGCTATTTGATGAACCCATTTTCTGTTGTTTGTGGCAAAAATAGTGGATTAGTTAAAAAAAGCCCACAAAATGCGAGCTTTTAAATTGATCTGAACTTTGAAAGGTCTTACTTGACAAACAATAACTCCCTGTACTTGGTC
>JAAETN010000545.1 GCA_024228355.1 Maribacter sp.
GTGATGTGTATCAGTATTCAGCAAATTGATTTAACATGTGTAAGCATTTTATATTCATTTCTTAGCTGAAAAAAAGAAAAGCAAAGCTACAACAAACAGTAACGGCAAAAAACTGTCGGCTGAAAGTTTGCCTCTTGACGCTCCGTCGTCTTCGGGAGCTGGTGGTGCCATCCCTCCGTCGGAGGTGCCGGATGAAGTTAAAGATGTCAAGCAACAGGCCATGGACACGGCTCTTTTTTCGCTTTTTCAGAAATGTAATTATATGCAAGACAAAGTCAATCTTTTGAATTCAGCACTTGCAGAAAACAAAAATTTGTTAGAAGCCAAACGTCCACCATGACTTTGAATAATGTTTTCGCTCCGCGCAATTATTGATATAGTCATTGATAATATTGTTATTGTTACGCGCAGTTAATAATATTAAGATAAGAAAGAACATAATTTTTACTCAGGTAGGGGACCTCGAGGTCTACTAGAATGACGCCGTTCCCTTCCTGGCTTTCACTCCAAATATTCAATGTTGTTGCCAGTTGGTTGTTGGCTTTGTTGGTTGTGTTTGTTTGGTTGGTGGCTGATATGGTGAGGATTGGATTTTTGTGGGTGAAAGTAAACTTCTTCATATCATATCATATCATA
>JAAETN010000546.1 GCA_024228355.1 Maribacter sp.
AAAAATTCAAAAGCCTCCATTCCATTGTTTGTTGCAATTGAGTTAACCAGGATATTGGTAGAGGTACCTATCAGTGTACAAACACCACCAAACTGGCTTGCGAATGAAAGTGGCATCAGCACCCTGGAAGCGGATAATTTGCGAGCTTTTGCAAGCATGATTGCAACAGGAATAAATATAGCAACCGTAGCGGTATTTATGATGAATGCGGACAGAAGGGCGATCGTAATACAGAGAATGACGATAAGCCGCGGTTCGGTTTTTCCTGCCAATTTGTCTATATGGCGTGCAAGCCACTCAACAAGACCAGTTCGCACTAATCCAGCACTTAATACGAACATAGCCGTAATGATTGCAGTTGCAGAACTTGCAAAACCGTAGAGCGCCTGATTTGTATTGATCAGTCCCAGAACAATAAGTACTACCAATACGCACAGGGCAGTCAAGTCGATCCTGAGCTTTCCGGAAATAAAGAAGAACATTGCTGCTACGACCACAATGAGTACTAATAATATGTTAATGTCTGGCATATTTTTTTAGAGACTGTTGAACTCTTGATGAATGGGTCTTATTGGTTAGGGTTTTTACGGGCATTTATTTTTCGAATAAATAGCACAATCCCAAAAACCAAAAGACCAAAAACATAAATTGGAATTGCAAGAATAATAGTGAAAAATTTAAGTCCAGCTAAATTATTAGCAGGACCACAAGGGCCGAATTCACCACCAGGTATTAATAATACAGACACTATAAGTATTGCGGATGCAATTAATACATTTTTAACACTGAACTTTAATTTCTTCATTCTAAATGGCAATGGGATTAATCTTCCATTTCTATAATGATTGAAGTCAGTTCGCCTGTGTGGCAAATGAGACAATGAGACAATGTTATATAAGCAAAGAATTTAAAACCTTGAGAATCAAACATGATAAAGGGGTTTACTTCATTGATCTGTAATAAATTTATTTCATAAACTTTATTTTCAAATATTTATTATAATTAACGAAGTCACTGTCGTCTGTTAAAATTTCGAGTTTTTCAAGATTTGCAACAGCGCAAATTAAGAAATCAGTTGTTGATCCTTGAAGTCCATTTTTGCGACATAAATTACTAAATTCTGCTGCTTTAACAAAGTGATCTGTTTCTAAAATAATATCTTCAAAAAAAGACAGGGTATGTTTTAGTTTATTAAACTGTGCGGGGTTTGAAATCCCAGAAAGAAGTTCTTGCCTGATAGGCCCAATCATAACGACTCTTCCATCATTGATAAAATCTTTTAGCTGTTTTGTAAGATCTAAATTTGGAGTCTTTTTTCTTAATACTTGAGACCAGATGCAAGTGTCTACCAGAATTTTC
Source organism: Maribacter sp. (assembly GCA_024228355.1). GTDB lineage: Bacteria > Bacteroidota > Bacteroidia > Flavobacteriales > Flavobacteriaceae > Maribacter_A. The sequence goes on from JAAETN010000546.1 coordinate 1,360, forward strand.
ATCTTTTTCTGGCCTTTTTATAATCGAAATTTTTATCAAATTCGATACTGCCAAATAAATCAAACACTTCTAATTGTTTTTTATGAGCAATGTATTCCTTTAATGCTGTCGTAACTGCTTCTTTTTTTGTTTTATGATGTCCAATTTTTTGAGCTTTAATTATTAATTTATCATCTATTGCTAAATTTGTTGCCATAATCACCTCCATTCACACAAACAATAACACAATTATATGTGTGAGTCAAGTTTTGAATTACCGGATAGGTCACGGGCATTGCTGCCCGATTCCCTCCTAAGGCAGGGTCGAGAACTGGCGCGGTACTTATGCCCGTTTCCAATTCCCGCCACGTCAAACGCAGCATGCGGTTTTCCCGCACTACGCTTTCCTATTAACTTCTTCTAACGGCTTATGAGACCTATCGATCTGGCAGCACTTTCAAGCTTGGTAACGTTCAACTCTGTAGTTATTGAATAACTTCAGAGAATTATATGGCCAATTTCTACTCCACCTGTTCTAGCCTAAGCCACCTCGTTTTCTTGCACGCATAAGATTTCTACGGATTTTTCTTTTCCACCCAGTCTTGACACCAGCATCGCCTTCTTGCTACCCATACTACATCCACTGCAGATTTCCCCGGACGGTATCCATAGGAATCTTCGTGGAATTCCAGATCTACTATTGGCTCCCAATGCAGCTTTGCAACTGCCAGTGCCACTCTATCCGCTACAGTTGGTATTCCCAATAAGCGCGTTTGCGTCTCAGACTTTGGTAACTCCACTGCCTTTACTGCAGGTGGAAAATACGTTCCTGACGACATTCTATTCCATATCTTATAGAGATTGTCCTTGAGTTCCTTGCTAAAGTCCTTGATAGATTGTTCATCTATACCATAGGAGCCCTTATTTGCCTTGACACTTTCCCAGGCTGTCACAACGCTATTCTTAGAAATTCTATATGATTTTGTTTTATTCAAAAAGCTCCTCCGATTTACGTTGACTCTCTTCATAAAACTGATTACTTCACTCCCTTTGCTC
>JAAETN010000547.1 GCA_024228355.1 Maribacter sp.
AGAAATAAAGATTGACGTTTTGACTACATTTTCAAAAGTCATTCCAGCTTCAGTAAGAATGGCCTTTAAATTCTCCATGGATTGTTTCGTTTCTTTTGCAATATCACCTTCTATAAGATTACCAGTTTTGGAGTCTATAGGTATTTGACCTGAAATGTAGAGCGTATTTCCTGAAAGCACCGCTTGGTTGTACGGCCCAATAGGGGCTGGGGCATTTTTAGTTGTGATTATTTTCTTCATTTGTTTAGACTTTTCAAGTTCAAGTTCAAGATTCAGGTTAATGTTATTGCATAGTTTTATTATTCTGACCACTGACCACTGACCACTGACCACTGACCACTGACCACTGCCAGTTATTTTAACGTGATCTTTGGCTTCTATTCTCCCATTTTAGGTCACTCAGAATAGATGCTTTTATCCCGATAAAGAAATACCACCTTTTGTATGTTCCAAAGGGTGTCCAGTTGAATCGCATTACAAAACTCTTTAAATCGCGCTCAAATCGTAATTGTGTGAGTGTAAAACCTTGATTCTTAAAATCATAACCAGAGGAGCCTCCGACCTTCCAACGCGGCCCCAGTTCCACATCTCCCGAAAACATTAACGAGTGACTACTAAATTCATTCTGCCGTGCGGAATTTGAATAGGAGGCAGAATAGGCCAAGCGTAAATTCCAAGGAATCATGGTTCCAAAAATAGGATTTTCGACTTCGTCGGTCGCTTTGCCTTCATCTCTACTTGTATCTCTAAAGCTATCGGCTTTCCCAAAAAGATCATCAGTACGACCACCGCTTTGGGCAACATAGTCGAATCTATCTACTTCATCCTCTTCTTCTCCCTTATCCTTCTTGAAAGTTTCATTACTCAAAGAGTATCCCACATTTACATTGGCCCGTGTTAACCTAAGAAGACTTCCCCCATTATTAATATTAAATGTATTGATTCTTCTCCCATTATTATCAATGGCGTAGGGGTCAAGACCCGCCGAGAAGTTAATAGACATTTTATTATTCAAAATATTTGTTCCTCCATTGACGCTTAAGGGACTCAGTTTAAGCGAATCAGATTCAAAATTATATCCTGAAGAAATATTGAAATTACTAAGAATAGGGACTTTTTTAGGTTCTATGACTGTTGAATCCTTATCCCTCACTTTGGCCTCAAGGGTATTGGCCAAAGAAAAACTAAGACTGTTCGATTTGCTTAAACTAGGAGCCCCATTTAGGGTACCTTGGAATCGGGTGAATTGTACTACTTCCCCTTCACCATCAATGTACTCATCATAAAATTGTTCAAATGATGGCGCATATCCATAGCTTACCGATGGGCGCATTACGTGCCTAATTGCCTGTATCTTTTTGTCTTCTCCAAAATTGAATGTACCATACAAAGTGGTACCTAAACTAGCACTGAAATTGTATTTGTTGAAACGGTCAAAACCCCTTATAGTATCGGTCACTACCGCATCTAGTTCACTATCGTAACGTTTGTTATAGGTTTCCAAGCTCCAAACGTCCTCATAATTGCCGCCAACACTTAGACTGAAAAATTTTGCCACTTTAAAATTGGTACTGATCGGAATGCGATGCTTTGCACCAACTTTGGCACCTTCGAACATCTCATTCTTTAGGAAATCTTCATCAGTTGTAGAAATCCTGTTCTGGGCATTTAGATCGTATTGAAAGTTGATATTCTGAATAATCCCTTTTTTTATACCATCCCGCTTTGCAAATGGAAAAATACGTTCCATACTTGCTTGTAAAGTTGGGAGACTCATTTCAATTTTTTTGGTATTGGTGTTTTGACTGTGAGTAGCCGTTAAACTCAAATTCACAGACGGATAAGCAGGGAAGGTCTTTGAATATGAAATAGAGGAAGACAGGGTATTGTTCTGGGTATTGGGTAAGTTTCGTTGTTGCAATGAATTTCGGTAATACTCGCTACTACCCATATTCACAGATGCTGAAAATCGAGAATTGGGACTTGCCTTGGTATCTTGCGAATGGGATATTTGAATATTCCAGTTTTTAGTAAGACTATAATCGCTGAAACCTTTTTGGCTTGTAACTAAATTTTCAAATCTGAAGTTAATATTACCACTGTATTTATAACGTTTTGAATAAATTGATTGTGTTTTAAAACCCCAACTACCATTGGTGTAGAAGTCTCCAGATAATAATATATCGGCATATTC
>JAAETN010000548.1 GCA_024228355.1 Maribacter sp.
AAACACCAGAAAGAGAAGTGAAAATTAAATGTTGCTGTTTTAGTGTGAAGGCAATTTCATTTATAAATGCATTTTAAGAGCAAGTGCATAGATGCAGAAATAGCAGCATAATTGCGAAATTCAACAAAGAAAGCATCTTTGGTACATTTAGGAAATTCAAATTGGGGCTTCGTTTAATGAAATGTGTAGCCCCAAAGTGCGAAAGGGAGCATTTGTGAAAGCCAGGGCAAATTCAATTGGTCGGTGGTCTGGGTTAGCTCGGCACCTTAACAAGGCGTGCCACCGGACGCTTCGCGCCGGTGCACTCAAACGTTATGTGTAAAACAAAAGAATGATATACGGAAGTACAAAAGAAGCTACAAATTGGGAGCCAGATGATTGGGTTACAAAAACCATAAAAGTGGCTTTGTTTTTCATTCCTAGGGCAAACAAGGATATTGAGCCTTTATATCCACAAATAAATACATGGCTAGTTGAAGTGGACAGCGAAGGAAAAGCAAATCGTGAAATAGCAATTGATAAAAATGAAAATGTCTTGTTTTGTACACCGAATGATAGAAATTGTGGTTATTGGACAGATTGCCCAAAAGTATTTAGTGAAGATGAACTAGCTTTTATAGATAAAGATAATTTTGAGCAATTGTGGAATGAGCATAAATCGCACACATAACAAGTGGGTCAAGAGCGCTCCCTATGGTCGCTGGGTCCTCCGCTACGCTTCG
>JAAETN010000549.1 GCA_024228355.1 Maribacter sp.
ATCAATTCGTATCCAACAACCTCACCCCACCTTGCGCCTTTCTGTTAGCCTATCTACCTTTGCCAAAAACAAAGAAGATGAAAAAGTCAGAAAGAGCCGATCACATTTCCTATTGGCGCCAAAGTGGTCAAACGAAAAAAGCATATTGCGACTTAGCAGGAATAAGATATGCGACTTTCATATCCTGGTTTAAAAATCAAGAAGTTGACAAGCTTGGTCATTTTGTAAAGTTAGAAAAATCTGATCAATCTAAGGGCTTAGAGATTATGTTTACAAATGGTATACGCCTATACTGTGATGAGGCATTAACAATAGATCTACTTAAAGCTTTACAAAGTGTTTGAACGAAGTGGAATCTACTATCTGTATGATCAGCCAACGGACATGCGCAAATCTTTTCACACCTTGGGTGCGATAGTTGTTTCCAATATGGGTTTGGTCTTGCAAAGTGGAGCAGGCTTTGTGTTTATAAATAGAAGAAAGACCCATTTAAAAATGTTGAGGTGGGAAGGAGATGGCTTTAGTCTGTATTTTAAAAGGCTGGAGCAAGGAACTTTTGAGCATCTCTGTGGCCTGGATAATTACAGTTTGAGTTATGAAAAACTGTTGTTAATTATGCACGGTATAAAGACGAAAAAAATAAAGAGAAGAAAGCGTTTTTCCTTGGGTAAACCGGGATAGATTTTGTACTTTTATATTGTGTCAAAAAGGGAATTACAAAAAGAATACGAAGCGGTTCGGGATGAAAATATCGTCTTGAAAGAAGAAAATGCGATGCTCAAAAAAATGATTTTTGGAGCGAAGCGTGAACGATTTGTATCGTCTCAAAACCCAATGCAATCGACTTTGTTTGACCTGGAACAAACGTCAGTTAAAGAGGAAGAGGAAGAGGAGGTAGAAGAAAAGATTGTTAAAAAAAGAAAAAAAGCTTCACGTAAGAATATTCAGAGAAACCGTTTTCCAGAAAGTTTAGAAAGAAAAACGACAATCATTTATCCTACTGATGTAGCAACAGAAGGACTCAGCCAAATCGGCAAGGATGTAACAGAGTTGTTAGCTTATCGTCCTGCCAGTTTATTTGTCAAAGAAATTATACGTCCTCGCTTAGTCGATAAAAAAGACGGGGACAAAGGTGTTATGCAGGCGCCCATCCCACCACGCACTGTTCCAAAAGGAATGGTTGATGAATCTTTAATTGCAGAAATAATAAATGAAAAGATTCAATTCCACACACCAATCCACCGCTTTTCTAAGAAGTTGAAACAGGCTGGTGTCGATTTTATTAGCGAGAACAATCTTTACAATTGGTTCCATACCGCAGCAGCTTCACTAGTTCCAATATACGATTTATTGATAAAAGATATTTTAAGCCAGGGTTACATCCAAGGCGATGAAACGCGGATGCAGGTATTAAAAAAGAACAAACCAGGGTCTTCTCATCGTGGCCAAATGTGGGCTTTTATGGCACCAACGATAGGAGCAGTTGCTTTTAACTATGAACCGACTCGCTCCGGTAAATCCGCCAATGTTATACTGGATCATTTTAGTGGAAAACTACAAGTCGATGGTTATTCTGTTTATGACACGATCGGAAAAAGAAAGGACATTGATTTGAGCTATTGTATGGCTCACAGTAGGCGTAAATTTTATGATGCAAAAGATATAGCACCTGACATTGCTAAATATGTTTTGGAAAAAGTGCAAGTCCTTTATGCACTTGAAGAACATTGCAGAAAAGAAAAATTTAATTTCCAACAAAGATTTGATATCAGGCAAGAAAAAGCAGTTCCTATTTTAAAAGAACTCGAAAAATACTTGATTGAAAAATCTGCTGATCGAACAATCCTCCCTAAAAGTTTAATCAGAAAAGCAATAGATTATGCCTTACCCCGATGGAAAGGCCTAAGCGCCTACGCCCATGATGGCGAATTGGAAATAGATAACAATCTAGTGGAAAATACGATCCGTCCAATCGCTCTGGGGAGGAAAAATTATATGTTTGCTG
>JAAETN010000550.1 GCA_024228355.1 Maribacter sp.
CATAAAAAAATTGATGGGTGATGTGAAAATATTTATGAATAATGTGTCACCATTTCCTGGTTCAATGGTACAACAACTGGAGCGGTGAGCTGATCACCTTTTAGGATCAGCTATTTAGTTTAGTATTGAATAGTCTGGACACTTTGTATTTCCATATTAACAAATGCCACTGTTTTGTGGCACAAAGGAGAAATTTTATGCGTGAATTAACATCTAATGAAGTTCAAGAAGTTAGTGGTGGATTTGTATTTTTAATAATGGCTATATTAGCAGTTGATGACTGGGGAGAAGCATCATATGAAGATATGATGCTTTGTCCTTAATTAGAACAATGTTGTAAGGGAAACTATTTGTGGTTAATAAAATTTCAATTTTATTGATATTTTCAATGATATTTTATTACTGTGTAGTTATCATTTTTTCGAGTTCTTCATTCGTTTTTATGTATCCTAATATTTTGGCTTGCTTCTTTTTCAGTTTTATAATCTTCATTTATGCTGCTATCGAGGAATGGATATTTAGAAAGTTTCTTTATGATCGTTTTGGTGGAAATTTTCGGGCAGCTATTATTACTTCATTACTATTTTCTGCAGCTCATATGTTCAATACTGAGATATATCCTATCGCCCTTATTAACACTTTCCTGATTGGTTTTCTACTTGTTATAGTCAGAAACATTAGTGGTTTTTGGGAATGTATAAAGCTTCATTTTATCTGGAATTGGGTCATAGCTGTTTTGTTTTCAGATATATTAAGTGGAATTGACTTTTCTCAATTTGGAGAAAGCAAGTCTGTTTTTTCTAATTCAATATTTAATTTTAATTATTCACGAAATATCTTAAATGGTGGGCAATACGGTATTGAAAATAGTCCAATCTTATTGCTGGTTATAGCATTAGTGTTTTTTGTTAGCCTAAAGAATAAAGACAAATTATTTTCTCCATAGAGGGGTTCTGGGGACATTCCGTCCTAATATAACACTTATCGCTACAGCCCACGTCTCACAAGACTTCTAGAGGCTGCTTACATTTTGAACTATTCCTGATGTTTATACATTAAAGAACTCTAGATCAATAACTTAGGAAAGATTTGTTACCTTAGGACGGAATGTCCCAAGAACCCCATATTATTCTCGCTCTAAAAAACTGTACCTGTATAAATATATCGATATTTAACGATCATTAAGATCAAATTTAGAATTTTTTCTCTATCATATGTCATGTTTTTAGAAGTATTTACTTGCATTAATATACATAAAGGAATACCCTAAAGTAAGGAGTTAGAAATGAATATTGCGCAAACCATCCAGAGAAACGTTGATGCTATACCTGCTGGGCAGATATTTGGCTACCAAGAGCTTTCTAATTATACAAAATCACCGAGTGCTGTCATTAAGGCAGTAGGTCGCATGGTTTCTAATGAAAAGTTGGCACGCTACTCCAAAGGTAAATTTTATGTTCCAAAAAAAGGATTTCTAGGTCTTAGAAAACCATCAGACAGTGAACTGATCAAATCGATGTTATATAAAAATGGGCAGTTACGCGGTTATATAACGGGCCTTTCTTTGTATAATCAACTGGGATTAACAACACAGGTACCACGTACAATTAGTGTTGCTTTCAATGGTGGACGTCAGGAAAAGGACTTTGGCACCATTCGTATTAAAACCATAGTGACACGTATTCCAATCACGCCAAAGGATGTAACATTACTGCAATATTTGGACGTACTAAAAGATATAAAGATAATTCCTGATCCTGATATAAATCTCTCTCTTAAAATTATGCAAAATTATATCTCGAAGTTATCAATAGCAAAACAAAAACGCTTGTTAAAATTAGCGCTGACTTACTATAGCCCACAAGTAAGAGCACTGCTTGGTTTAGTATTTTCAAGTTTAGAGATACCAACACCGACTAGTCTTGCACTTTCTCTTAATCCTACAACAACTTATAAATTAAAATTAGACAAGGCAACCTGGCCAATGGCTAAAGAGTGGAATATTCAGTAATGAACCTACATGAGGATAATGAAGTATTTTCAGAATTAGTAGAGGTCACTGCAGCAACTATTGGCTTACCACAAGTTTATGTAGAAAAGGATTATTGGATAACAAAAGCACTAAAACACCTCTCAATATCGCCCTATTTTGATGATGTTGTCTTTAAAGGCGGAACCTCTTTATCCAAAGCATTCCGATTAATCGATCGCTTTTCAGAAGATATCGATTTGGCTATATTTGCTAGTGATAAAAGTGATGGCATGCGAAAGAAATTACTCAAAAAAATTGAAGGGACTGTTACTCAAGAATTAGTGTATTTAAAAGAGGATGAAAGAGAGTCCAAAGGTTCAAAGTATCGCAAAACAGTCTATCAGTATCCACGTAGAATTGATGGAGAGGCTTTTGGTCAAGCTTCACCTGAATTACTGGTTGAAATCAATTCATTTACCAATCCAGAACCTTTTGAATCAAGACAACTTCAGACATTGATTGCAGAAGTACTTATCCAAAAAAATGAAACAGAATTAATCTCTCAATATTCACTTAATGCTTTTTCAATCAATGTTTTATCCGTAAGACGAACACTTGTTGAAAAAACTCTTGGTGTTATTAAAGACAGCTATAGTGAAGATCCTGTGGCGAAGCTATCTGGGAGAATTCGTCATCTTTATGATATCTGCCAGATATTAAAACATGATGAGTATAAAGAATTTATTACCAGTGAAAACTTCAAGATGCTTTGTAATATTTGTATAAAAGACGAGAAGGTTGGTTTTTTTGCACATTCAGATTGCTTTGAAAAACCACTTGCTAGTGCCCCGTTGTTTTCAGAGTTCGAAGATTGGCGAATATCTATTAATGCAACGTATACGGGTATATTCGCAGATTTGGTTTATGGTGATTTACCGACTATGGATGAAATTGTAAGTGCCCTACAATTTATAAAAGAAAATTTATCCTAAAATTTCTTAGAAGATAAAGCGAAATACCCCGTCTTTTCAAGTCGGAGTTCAGCTACATTGCCTCGCTTCATAGCGCCTACTTTTGTATCGAATGCCCTCACGCTATGCCAGAGATATCGAAGCTCGGCGTGGTGGTATGGCCCAACTTTCGATGAAGAAAAATAGGACTTAACCAGGATAGTTTTTCCTTAATAGGCTCTTTTTGTTGCAATTCAACAAGTGGTGATTTTCATGACGCAGTTTGGTCAGACTTCAGATTTTAATTTGGGAATGGAAAATTTTGTTATGATCGGAGCGTGGCAAAACCATCGCAAAAGCGCCAAATCTTATGATCAATAATTTGGGAAATCTTACGATGGCAAAGTGGTACGCTACACCCCTAACGTTATAGCCAGCAAACAGGCACAGCCAACGGGCTATTGTACTTGGTCAAAAAAGATCAAGAAAATTTGTTATGCTTACTTGACCAGAACTTTCTAATGGGCGACCCCTAACGTTGTTACCAGGATCTCGATGGAAACTGGTGGTTCAAAACAGTAAGCAAAGGCAATAAGGAAAGGGATATAACAGTCAGTAGTGATATGTTAAATGCTTTAAAGAGATATAGACAAGCACTAGGTTTATCTTCTCTTCCCTTCCCTGGTGACAATCACCCTCTCATACCAAAACAAAAAGGCTGTGGCAATTTGACCAGTACTCGTCAATTACGAGATATTGTACAAGATTGCTTTAATATTGCTGTAAACCGCCTTAATCAAGACGGTATGGAAACTGATGCAGAAGGTTTACAATCAGCAACAGTACATTGGCTTCGGCATACAGGTATTTCTGATGATGTGAAAAAGAGGCCCAAGGAGCATGTTCGTGATGATGCAGGACACAGCTCTAGCGCCATAACTGATCGCTATATTGATATTGAAAAAAGAGAACGTCACGCAAGTGCTAAGAAGAAGAAATTGCGCCCAATTTCATAATATTTAGTTTTCACATTTGATAAACTATTCTGATTTTTAGGGGATGGTTCCAGAACCCCTAGAGGTAAGAAAACATCTTCGGTCATGTAATCTAAAAATGTTTTTCCTGATGCTTGTTCAATAGCTGCACTGAGAAGATTGTATCCATATGAAGTATATGACCATTTATCTCCCGGCTTATGCTCTAATGGATCATCTTGAAAAATTACCAAACCTTCAAGAACGCTATTGTATTTTTTGTGGCTATAAAATTCATCACCTTGATAGTGACGGATCCCAGACAAATGACCTGCTATCTGTCGGATAGTAATGGGGAATTTCTTTTTTGGAAACGATGGTACATAGCTTTGTATTTCAGAATCTAGCTCAAGTTTTTTACTATCCAGTAACTTCGCTAAAGCAAAAGCAGTAAATGGTTTCGCAACACTGCCAACTCTAAATTTAGTTTGAGATGGCTCAACCGTTACTTTTTGCTCTAAATCCGCATACCCAAATCCTTTTGACCAGACTATTTTATCATCGTAGCCAACTGATACAGATAATCCCGGCGCACCACTTTTTAAGAAAAAATCCTGCATCAATTTTGTTGCGCTAACATTCAAGTCTTCTGATAGCGCGACATTACATAGAAGTAGTAAAATAAAAGCTAAAATAAATTTCATTTCTCTCCCTTGCTCTTTAACAATGCTGCTTGATACTCATCCAGTGCCCTTTTGTGTTTTTCTTTATACCATCTGATTAGATTTTGCGCTCTCTGGTTGGCCTGTATTTGATATTCCACTGCTTTTTCAAATTGCCCTAATTCAGCATATGCTTTTGCCAATGAATGGTAAGCATTGGCTGAATCTGGGTATGTTTCAACAACAGTATTTAGTATTGACAGAGCTTCTTCAGGAGACTCTTCAAAAATTGAAAACCCAAGATCTATTAGAGAACCTTCAGCAGACACATGAAATCCAAATTTTTCCTCAGAAAGATATTTGTAATGTTTCAGTATAGCTTTTACCCCTTGACGAGATATCTCCGAATCAGGCTTGAGATCGTTGTGTATATCACTGAATAGATCCTCTATTGTATTTACTAAGGCCAATATAGGCTGAGACATATATGAATATTCATCGTAATATTTTATCTGCAATTGGAGTTGCTTGGGGGCTGCAGACTTAATAGTTTTACTCAAAGAATTAAACGTATCATTATCGCTATTTCCAGTAGAAAGAAATAAATACCTTGGCTTATCTGAAAGCAGTTTAAGTTTTTCTTCTGCCTTTGAAAGTAGCTTTGCATAGTTATCAGTTAACTGTGGACTAACAGCAATATAAGCATTAAATAAATTGGGACGATGATACAGAGTATATAAACTTAAACTTGCGTTATACGTAAAGCCATTCAATATTCTAAAGCCATTAGTTCTGTATTTTTTGTCAATCGCGGCAAGTACATCTTGTTCAATAAAATCCAGCAGTTCAGATCCACCTTCTTTACTGTTTATGGAGTTAATAATGTTCCATAGATTGCTTCCACCGCTTGGTGTGATAACTAGTGTTTCCAACCACGGCTTTCCTCCATTATGGCTTAACCAATCATGTAATCCACTCAGGTAGAGCTGACTTCTTGGATGAAAATCTAATAATAAGATATAACGCTTATCTATTTTGCTTTCGTAACTCTGTGGAAGTGTAATGTTAAATTCAATGCCGTCTGGAAAAAGTTCAGATTTGATCTTTATTTTGCTAATAGGATTAAGTTTGTCTATTTCAACAGCATTAATTTGGTAGTTAGCAACAAAACTTATTAAAAATATCAGTAATACAGTGAAGGATTTGTTTATCATTATTATTCACTCCTTGAATATGAGATAGGCTAATTTTCTTCATACTAAACAAATATACATTATAAACTGATTAAAAAGGAACATTATAAGTTGAAAAACTATCTTTCGCACAAAGTGATGAAAAATACTATTAAAACATTTCCCTATTTTTGATCCTTAGTATGGATTTTTAAAAAAACCTTTTGGCTGCTATTTGTAGTAGTTAAATTCATCGGCTTTGTTTTCTTAGAATTGCTAGATAGCATGGAAACTGATGAAGCCGAAGACTATCATAGGCCTTTAACAAATCGTACAAACGATGCTTCCGATGGTTATAAAGTTATGGGTTCTACTAACAGGCGTGACGATTTTTATTGAAAAAATGACCATCAGTCCACTCAACTCAACTCTAATCTAATAACATCTAATCATTTGCCCAGAACCAATCTCAAGGCTCTGGCTGTTGACTACCCATTACTGTCTTGTTTGATCCTTATTTTGATGCATAGCTTTTGGCCATAAATAGGCCTTTCCCAGCAGCTGTCCCTCGCATTTATTAGATCGTTCATATTTCATGCAGCTTCTTTCCATTCATATCGGTGATGAAGACCACCTAAGCGAGGCAACTCAATTAGCTGGGCAGACGATGAACTTTGATTCGAGATAGGACGTTCCAAAGGAGGATCTTTATCTAAACCAAGGTGAGTCCTATCCTCGTGATAATAATCAAAATATGACTTAAGTATTCTGCGAAGATGGTTCTCACCTAACACAATGATATGGTCGGTACATTCACGACGAATACTACCATTAAGCCGTTCGACAAAG
>JAAETN010000551.1 GCA_024228355.1 Maribacter sp.
ATATTGCAAGTTGGGCCCCATAAAAAGCCCGTTTGGGAAACGAGCCCTACAGTTTTGGTTATGGAACAAGTTAAAAAATTGATAAAAACAGTTTTAATAAAGATGAACAGCTATCAATATCAGTCCGCCAGAAGGACGCTAATTCATACTACTTTATTGTTTGATGAGGGCAAAAATGCTTAAAGAAAGAATAGGATTTATTGGTGGTGGGAAGATGGGAGAAGCACTGATCAAAGGAGTCCTTAGAGCAAAGCTTAGCTCCTCGGATAAAATTATTGTCAGTGATGTTGATAAAAAACGTTGTCAAATCCTTGAGAAAGAAACAGGAATACAGACTACACAGGAAAATGATAAGGTAATATCAGATGCCGATATCATAATCCTTGCCATCAAACCAAATGTAATGGGTAAAATTCTAGAAGAATTAGAAAGTAATATTACATCAAAACATTTAGTTGTTTCTATTGCGGCAGGTATCCCATTGAACTTCATAGAATCCTTTTTAAACGAAGGTTGTCGTGCTATCAGGGTAATGCCCAACACTCCGTGTCTTGTGGGTGAAACTGCCGCGGCGTATGCCCTGGGAAAAAATGCAACGCTGAATGATGGGGAGCTGGTTGGTCAAATTCTCAATGCTGTGGGCAAATCTTTTTTACTTGAGGAGAAACAACTCGATGCCGTTACTGGATTGAGCGGTAGTGGCCCTGCTTTCATTTATATGGTTATTGAAGCGTTGACTGATGGTGGTGTTAAGATGGGCCTGCCAAGAGACGTTTCAACACAGCTGGCCGCGCAAACTGCTTTAGGCGCTGCAAAGATGGTTCTGGAAGCGGGCATGCATATTGGTGAACTAAAAGATTCTGTCACTTCACCAGGTGGAACTACTATAGAAGGACTACATGCTTTGGAGAAAGGCGGCGTCAGGGATGCCTTAATCAATGCTGTTGAGGTAGCGACTAAAAAATCAAAAAAACTGGGCAAGACATTTTCAAAACATAAAAAATAATGCAAGTTCACAAAATGCTAAGAAATATTAAGTATATACCATTGGTTATTTTATTCTTTAGCATAATAGCATCCACGGGAATTAAAAAAAACGAATGTGCAGTAGAACCATCAAATCCCATAGTCAAAAGCGTAAAGGATGCATCTTTTAAGTCATTCATAAAACAAGTCAATCAAAATTACGGCAAACAATATGCCTCTCGTGTGGAAGAACTATTCCATGTCCTCCTCAAATCAGAAAAAGCCATACCTTCTGAAACGGGACCACGCTTTCTGGAGTTTGATGTTATAAAGATGAGGGAAACGGCAAATGACTATCAAACAGCAATAGTAAAAAACGGTAATATGATAAGCGCTAAGGATAAATGCAAAATATCCTTCACGCCCAGAGAAAGATGCTATATATACGTATTTAAAGTTGAAACAACAGGTAAGATATTTCCACTATTCCCACGAAAGAGATTCAGCCAGCAAACAAACTCTTTAACACCTAACCTGACCTACTTCGTCCCTCCCATGAAAAAATGGTTGCCATTTGACAAAGGCTGTGGAAAGGAAGCTATCATTTTATCCGCATTTCTGAAAGGAAATTATGATATTGAGAGATTGATGAAGTACTTTAATACTTTCAGCGCTAACGATGTATCACATGACAACGAAAGGGTCAAACCCGTAAAAGCGATTCCCATTATCAGTAAAGGTGTAAGCGGAGACAAGAAAAGCGAAGATAGGAAACTCAGATTACCTTTTGATAAAATTACATCATTTACAGCGACTGAGTATATATGGGAAGGTAGTAAATTCGTGAAAACGCTGTGGTATAAGCGCAGATAATTTTACTCTACTGAGGAATTACCTTATAGGGAAATTGTTTTTACTCTTATCATTATCTCTATTAAGTGATCCTTGATCCGCCCATTTCTTATGTATTATTTCTAATTTTCTATAATACCCTCTTTGTTACTCACGTTCCGATAAAGGCACATTGAACGAAACCGCTTACGCGGCAGTAATTGGACGTTCAGCAAACAGAACCGTTCTTTGACAATAGTAATCCCATAACAAGAAGTTGGACAAAGTGTAATTTTCATATTATCATTCCTTTAGTGTTATTTTATATTTTTAGGTAACGACCTAGCCTAACTTTCGCTATTCGCAGCTAAATTTAAGAAATTTTGGAAAATTTCTGAGTTTGCCAAAACGTAAGTCCTTGTAAATAAAGGATCCAACTTTTCAAGAAGTCTCAAAATAGGCCAAAACCCGTTGTAGTGTAGACCTACCCCCTTTTTTTCTTAATTCCTTTCTGTAATAATACCCCCATCATGTTTCTACGATGCAACGAACGGTTTAAAAATGGTAAGGATCACAGGTATTGGAACATAGTCGAAAACAAGCGGACGAGCTCCGGTCGCATTGTACAACGTCAAGTTCTCTACCTTGGCGAAATAAGTGATAACCAACAAGACGCATGGCGTAAAGCAATAGAGGTATTTGAAGACGGGCAAGAACAACCCAAGCAAATGCTTCTTTTCCCTGAAGACACTCCCAGTCACAATGAAGTATAGAATGTAATACATGTAAAGCTTAATGAATTACAAATTAAAAAC
>JAAETN010000552.1 GCA_024228355.1 Maribacter sp.
CATTAACAGCTCCTTTTACAAATGCCTCTACGTTCTTTTCGATTGCTTCTGCCTTTGCCGGATCAGCAAGCACTACCTTTTTCGCTTCTTGTACAAGTATTTTCCTGTCGATCAATTCGTCAATGGCATTTAAAACTATTTCATGTCTTTTTGACTCCAGCCCCGCCTCAGAATATTTTTCTCTAGCAATCCTGAAGGCTTCAGCAGTTCGCTTTCTTATATCAAATTCTGTAATGATTTCACCATTAACTATAATTCGTATGGCATTTAAATTTTCAGCCCTTAATTGGTATATATAAAGAAACTGTATAATAAATACAACTAAGCTAATTTTCAGAATCTTCAAAATCTACTTACCTCCCATACTATAAACTATATGAACTTAACATTACACCCATTGCAACATGAACACATATGTTGGCAAAGCCCGTTTGGGGAATCTGGCCCTACATTGTCGGTTTACGATACAGAGTTCCTCTTTGCCTTGTTCTTTCTGCCTTTCGAATGCCAATCACTAATATTTGAACATAACTAACCTTTATATGTAGTGTCCGTTTCCCAAACGGACCTTGTCAATGCTGCTTTTGATAAATTGACTACCAATAAAGGTTGCAAATTGATTTTTAGAATTTCAGGCAAAATCAATTTGCAATGGGTATATACAGTATACAAATCATTAAACAGTCTGTCATCTAACTTTTGTGTAAACCTGTACCAATTAATGCATAAATATTACTTCGCTTTTCTCCAATATCAAGTAGAATGAATCTATAAAAAAGTCCTTGCCTTAATTCAATTACATTGTTGCCGGTTGATGGAGATCCACATGCCTAGAGTTATATCAGCTTAGCAATTTCTTCACAAAATCTGCTGAATCATAAGGGGACATTTTCATGCGAGGCAATGTAAGATGTAGTTCATTTATTGCTACTACTTTTATTCTTTTCTTTGCATTATTAAAGAGCG
>JAAETN010000553.1 GCA_024228355.1 Maribacter sp.
TGAAAATCCATATCAGGTGATACGATCATCAAATGGGGAAATCCTGATAGCGAATCACTTTACACTAAGCTTAAAAAATCAAAGTCCACAATCAATGGAAGTTGAAATCATTAAATCCGGAAGGATAGGGGAATTTACCTTAGAAATCATAGCTCCAACATTTCCTTTGGAAATACCACCAGGCGAAGCAGCTAAAGACTTTTTCTTCATTAAATTTTCTAAATCAGTCTTAGACAAAAAAGGACATGAAAAGTTCAAAATACAGATTATTGCGAAGTCTAATAATATAACACAGAAATACATAAAGGAAATCAACCTTGTTGGACCTATCAAACCAACTAATTAATAGCATCAGTGATATGTTACCCATAATGGTGCCGTTTGCGGTTGTTGCCGCAAGCATTATTTGCAGCATACATTGCGTTGGCATGTGTGGTGCTTTGGCTGTGACAGCCGGTAGCCAAAACAAAAAGGGGCTTATCAATTACCATCTCGGACGCCTTCTCGGTTACTTTAGCGTCGGAGCTCTAGCTGGGTTTTTGGGATCAGAGTTTATTAATTCCGAGATGAAATATATATCACTTGTCTCTACCGTTTTTATAGGAGCCAGTTTCTTAATTATTGGATTTAGGATAATAAAGAGAGGGCAATTGCATATAAAACAA
>JAAETN010000554.1 GCA_024228355.1 Maribacter sp.
ACTTGGCAATCTTTTGATGTCGGAAATGATGTTTCGGCCAGAGCTCAATTGTCCGAAGTACTCAAAAAAATGAAAGTCAAAGGCGGACAAGTCATTGACAGCTCCCCTATGTACGGCAGCTCCGAGCAGGTGGTGGGTGACCTGACTTCCAAACTTGGGATACAGGATGATTTCTTTTATGCCACAAAAGTATGGACCAATGGAAAGCAGGCTGGAATAGATCAGATGGCCAAATCTATGAAGAAAATGAAAAGGAAGAAGATAGACCTGATGCAAATTCACAATCTTGTCGATTGGCAGACCCATCTAAAGACTCTTAGGGCCATGAAGGAAAATGAAAAAATCGAGTATTGGGGTATTACGCATTATATCAACGCATCGCATAAATCACTTATGCAGATCATCAAAGACGAAAAACCTGATTTTGTACAGTTTAATTATTCCATCAACGAACGTAATGCGGAAAAAGGACTTTTGGATACCGCTATGGATCAAGGTACAGCTGTTATCCTTAACAGGCCATTTGATGGAGGTAATCTGTTCAGGCTGACCCGTGGAAAAGCATTGCCAGAGTGGTGCGAAGAACTTGACATCCGATCATGGGCGCAATACTTTTTAAAATACCTGCTGGCAGAAAAGGCAGTGAACTGCGTTATACCAGGAACTTCAAAACCCCATCATTTAGTCGATAATATGATGGCCGGATACGGCCGGTTTCCAAGCGAAAAGGAACGAATAAAAATGCTTGATCACCTAAATACATTATGAAACCGCACCGCCTTGGCCCAGGAAGTGAATTACTCCAAGGCTTCCATCCACTCAAATAATCGTTCTGTCCAAGTTCGGAGATGCCTATTGTCCCGGGCCAATGAGAAACCATGTCCACCCGTCGGATAAATATGCATGGTTGCAGATACTCCTTTGTCTTTTAAGGCTTTATAAAAGGCCAAACTGTTCTCTACAGGTACAGCTTTGTCATTAGATGCATGAAATAAAAAGGTAGGTGGTGTATCTTCCGTCACCTGCTCTTCATTAGAAAAATATTCTATGATCGATGGTTCAGATTTATCTCCAGAAAGATTTCTTTTAGACCCCTTATGGGTCATCATACTTTTAAATGATATTACAGGATACCCCAAGGCCATAAAATCAGGACGTGCGCTCTGTTCATCAATGACATCAATAGAATCATAAACCTTATCATTGTAGTGCGTGCCCAATGTTGAAGCCAAATGTCCTCCTGCTGAAAATCCCATTACTCCAATTTTATCAGTATTGATATTCAATTCTTCGGCCATGCTTCTGACCATACGCACAGCTCGTTGTGCATCGATCAATGGCACCAGATGCTTATCTTTTTGGGAAATTGATGAAGGCATACGATATTTAACTACAATACCCGCGATTCCCTTTCCATTTAAAAATTTGGCAATATCAGTACCTTCCCAATCATAGGCCAATATTTGATAGCCACCACCCGGAAAAATCAACATGGCCTGCCCGTTTGCATTTGCCTTCGCCGGTAAATAAACTTCAATTGTTGGCTCTTGCACTTTACTGATCCTATCTAAATCATCCCCTTTGACAAGGACTTCCTTTTCTTCTGAATTAATATGGTTAGGAACTTTATCCTTGGGCCACAGTGGCATAATTGTGTCCTGGGCAGAAACTCCACCTAACATCAGAAATACTAAAAAACATAATACTCTCATACTGTCTTAATTATTCGTTATACAATCCCATTTAAAATCAGCTATTTTGTCATTCGAAGCTGCTGATAGGTTATAATGCCACCATTCTGTTCGTATAGACCAAAAGCCATATTTTTCCATTGTTTCCTTTAACAATTTTCTATTATCCAAAATTTCTTGTGGCAAATCAAAATTATCGTGGTAGGCCCTTTTACCAAAAAAATCAAAGTCGGTGCCCATTTCCAATTCATCCCCTTCAAGTGACACTAAAGTAATATCAACAGCACCACCTTTATTATGTATTGAACCCTTTACAGGATTTGCCACGTACTGGGGATTGGGAACAATTTTCCACATTTTATATTGTACGGAATTTGGACGGTAGCAATCGAAGAATTTTATCCTTACACCCTTCTTTTTGAATTCATTATTTGCTCTAATTAAGGCCTTTGCGGTCTTTACCCTGGTATAGCATTCTGCGCATTCATAGACTTGTGCCTTTAAAAAATTATTCTCTGTGGCATATCGCATATCATAAACAAAACCATCACTGAAGTCGGCCAATCGAACAAAAGTGGTATCGGCCAGTCCTTCAAAAGTTTTGAATTTCCTTTCAATGACCTCTGTAATTTTGACAGAATCAATCGTTGTAATCCTTCTAGGGGATTCAGGGATTTTTTTAGTTTGATTCTCTTTGCAACCTACAATTAAAAACAAACTGCATAATAAAATAAATCTGCTCATTCTTCTTGTTGATACTTTGATTGCATTATCTTTAATTGATTATAAAACGATTGCTCAAGATACATATATTTCTTTGTTTCGTTTATAACCAAAGTCACCGAATTTAAATGAAAATATGATGAATTTAAGAGCCCTATTTCTATTTTTTACTGTAATAAGCCTGTTATCGTGTAAACAAGAAAAATCCAAATCAGGATCAACGAATGAATCACTAAAAGAAAAGTGGATGCTCGGTTTTATGAAAACCGAAATCAATCCGATAATGGTTGCCGACTCTAGCTATTCCTTCTTAGATCCAATAACAAAAAAATCTGTACAATGGCAAAAAGCCGATGTTTTTAATCCAGGGGCCATTGTTAGGAATGACACGGTTTTTATGTTGTTCAGGGCAGAAGATAATCCTGCTGCTATTTTAGGGGGAAGGACTTCGCGAATTGGTCTTGCTTTTAGTACCGATGGCATTAATTTCACCAAATTTCCAGAACCGGTTCTCTATCCGGACAATGATGCATTCAGTCAATGGGACCAACCGGGCGGGATAGAAGACCCTAGAATTGTTGAAACCCCAGAAGGCACCTATATAATGGTCTATACAAGCTGGAACAAGGATGTTGCTCGACTCTCAAGTGCAACCTCGACCGATCTTAAAAACTGGACAAAACAAGGCCCTGTTTTTGAAAATGCACATGATGGGAAATTTTTGGATATATGGAGCAAATCAGGATCCATTGTCACAGAATTGGTCAATGGAAGATTGATCGCAAAAAAGATAAATGGTAAATATCATATGTATTGGGGTGAGTTATTTGTGAATTTAGCACTGTCTGACGACGGTATCGATTGGGAACCTATTGTAGAACAAAATGGAGAACTCATGCATGTATTTAAACCGTCCTTAAATGAATTCGATAGTCATTTGACTGAACCGGGTCCGCCAGCCATTTATACGGAAGATGGGATTCTTCTACTTTATAATGGTAAAAACTTAAGTGGTGAAGGCGCTACCAACAAAGTAGCGGAGGGTACCTATTGTGGCGGTCAAGTCCTTTTTGATAAGAATGAACCGACAAAAGTTTTGGCCCGTTTGGAAACCCCTTTTATTTGTCCGGATCTACCGCATGAAATAACAGGTCAGTACAAAGCCGGAACAACTTTTATCGAGGGCTTGGTCTATTTTAAAAACAAATGGTTCCTGTACTACGGTACCGCCGATTCTATGGTAGGGTTGGCAATCAAAGAGAATTAATATGCGGAAAGTTTTTTTGTTTTGTTTAGTGCTGATTGGATTTTCTTGTTCTGATAATAGCAAAGAAAATAACGTTGCAAAACAGCAACCCAATGTCATCATCATAATGTCAGATGACCAAGGTTGGGGAGATTTAAGTAATAGTGGCAATACAAATATATCTACCCCCAATATAGATGCACTGGCGCATAATGGGGTCTCCTTTAAAAACTTCTATGTACAGCCGGTATGTTCGCCCACAAGGGCGGAGTTGTTAACCGGGCGATATGCGGCAAGAACAGGTGTCTATTCTACTTCTCAGGGCGGTGAACGCTTCAATTTAGGGGAAACCACTATAGCGGAAATATTTAAAAATGCCGGATATACAACGGCAGCTTATGGCAAATGGCATAGTGGCATGCAACCACCATACCACCCAAATGCAAGAGGTTTTGACGATTATTACGGGTTTACCTCGGGCCATTGGGGAAATTATTTTAACCCTATGTTAGAACACAATGGCGCCATTGTTAAGGGAGAAGGTTTTCTAGTGGATGACCTTACCAATAGGGGCATTGATTTTATTACTGAAAACCAGAATCAGCCCTTCTTTCTTTACCTGCCTTATAACACGCCGCATAGTCCCATGCAGGTACCTGATGAGTTTTGGGATAAATTCAAGGACAAAACCCTTGATATGAAGTATCAAG
>JAAETN010000555.1 GCA_024228355.1 Maribacter sp.
GAGTTGTTCCTCATATGCTAATCTACACCATCTATCTTCATGCATGTGGACTACATGTTGATAGTACGCCAATTTCCTTTTTAGTATTTCATTATTTATATCCATTAGCCCTGTAAGGGCATAGCAACCCGCCGTTGCTGTACCTGGTATCACTCGAAGGACAGTTTTCATCAGTCCCCGTTGTACAGTTTCAAGGTCTTTAACAGCTGAGCTATAAAGATCCATAATTTCCGTGCCATATAAAACCGCTGGGAGTACGTATTGTTGCCACATTGGTTTTAAAATAGTAAGTGGATTCCCGCATCGCCTTGATAGAAGCGCTACCAATCCTGCCCCCCGTCTGGCTTTTTGTAATGCCAGTTCCCATTGGGGCTTAAAAATACTGTAATTTTTTTGGATAGTAACCCCTAAATATCTCCCCTCTGGTTCCTCCTGTATCCAAATATCCCTACTCTCCGTTTCTGATATATTCAATTTACCTAACAACCACTGTCTGTTCTCCATAATTGGTCCTTTCAGTGGAATAACACTACTTTTATGTCCTGCAAATTCTAAACGGAATTCTTGGGCATATTGTGCCACAATCGTTAAGAGATGTTTCAAATCCGTCTCTGTCCCGATTAACATCATGTCATCCGCAAAGAACATACCTGGGATTATTTTCCCTCCTATACGCACTCCGCGACCCGATTCCGTCAATCTATGACCTAATTCTGCGATATAAATTGCAAACAAAATCGGGGACAAAACACATCCCTGTTTTAACCCTAAGTCCATACTGAGAGGTTCAGACTTAACGGTTTGGAAGTGTACCACACTACGTGGATTATGGTAAGTTTGTTGAATGTTATTTAACAATTGGGTCGGGAAACCCATCTGTTTCATTATATGCCAAAGTATTTCTCTGTTCACTCTGTCGTATGCTTTAGTAATATCCAAAAGTGCAATAAAATTATTCAGTTTATTCCTCTTGGATTTCCGAATCACGGTTTCTAAAACCAACAGGTTATCGGTCGCCCTTCTCCCTGGTCTGAAACCGTTCTGGATTTCACCGAGTATATCTGATTCCTCGGATGCCTCCTGTATCCTATTCGTTAACATACGGTTGTAAATTTTACAAATATTACAACCTATCGTTAACGTTCTATAGTTATCCAAAGTGTCTGTGTTGCCCTTCTTATGTAAAAACGTAGTACGTAACATATCATTTTGGTCCGGGAAAACTTCCTGTTCCCATATTTGTAAGCACCACTTAAAAATAGCCTGTCTACCTCGGTGTCCTAAATTTTTTAGGAATTCCGGCGGTATATCCGTAGTTCCCACCGATGTCGAAGAATGTAACTGATTTATAGCTTTATCCACCTCAAACATATGTATGGGTCCCTCCATTTTATGTATAGAATCGGGGTCCAATCTCAATTCTGTCGTAATGTTCTGTAGTTCCGAATTTGGCCAACATCCGGAATTATAAATCTTTTCCCACTGCGTACGAAGTTGCTGTTTAATATCCACCTCTTTAGATACCCAGTTTCCCCCACTATCCCGCAGCCCAAATTTTTCCTGGATCGGTTTTTTATTCTTATTCATGAAGGAGTAAAGATTTTTCATATTCTTATCCCTTTCACGTTTTAAACCATCCATAAATTTGGTGGTTTTA
>JAAETN010000556.1 GCA_024228355.1 Maribacter sp.
AAAGGGCTTCCGAAATTACCTTATGAATAAACAAAATAAATCTAACAAGTCAAATCACGCGGATTTGGTAAAGCTGTCACTTTTTTTGCAAAAAGCGCAAAAAAACTGCCATCTTCCCCAAACCGGTGTTTGAGGCGTTAGGCTCAATTGATGAAAATATGCACCTTTTTATTACTTATTGCGCTTTCATCTGCTTCTATAGCAATCGAAAGTGCTACTCAAGTTATTGTGCATAAAAAAGACCGCATTATGCTGCTAATGAATAATGGCAATGAAATAGCCCGGTATAAAATCTCTATAGGTGGCAATCCTCAAGGGCATAAGCAACAGGAAGGTGATCAACGTACTCCTGAAGGTAAGTATGTATTGGATTATAAAAAATCAGATAGTGCATTTTATAAAGCTATCCATATTTCTTACCCAAACAAACAAGATAAAGCTAATGCTAAAAAACTGGGTGTTAGTCCCGGTGGTTTTATTATGATTCATGGCCAAAATAATAAGCTTGGCTGGCTATCCTCAATAACTCAGCTATTTGACTGGACTGATGGTTGTATTGCTGTTAATAACGCCGAAATGGATGAAATATGGAAGGCTGTGGATGCAGGAACGCCAATTATCATTAACCCCTAAATCAGGGATAAGCCTAACAAGCACATCAAGTTCGTTCGCTGTCGCTCACTTGGACGCCGCAAACAACGCGGCGCCTCTTATGTAAAACGTTATGTTCTTGAAAGACCGGCCATTAGGTGCTATATAAAGACCAGTTAACAGCACCTGTATGGAGCCGCCATGAATACTAAATTCTCTGAAGATGTAATTCCGCTTTCTGACTTAAAGGTAAACCCTGGAAAAGTCGTCAATCACGCCAATGACTCTCATCGCCCAATACTGGTAACTAGCAGAGGAAGAGGTGTTGCTGTTGTCCAA
>JAAETN010000557.1 GCA_024228355.1 Maribacter sp.
CGTGTGGGTCAAACTCTTGTAGTCTCGCATAGGTACTTTCCTTTTCTCTTGGTAGAGATTTGAAAGTAAGCTTTACCGTAGTCTCGGTAAAACCTATGCGAGTCACCCCAGCTCAGCTGGGGGTTTACCCAACTTAATTAAGTTATTATCAGGGTCTCTAAAATAAAATGAAACAATTGCTCCAGTTGCTCCTGTTCTTTTCACCGGGCCTTCAATAATTTCTATACCTTTATTTTTTACTTGTTTCATTATGCTTTCTATATTTGTAGATGTAATAAAGCATAAATCCTGTGAGCCTGGAATTGCTTTTAATGCATTTGGTTTGAATTCATTGCCTTGTTCATGAAGGTTGATTTTTTGGTTATCCCCAAATGATTCTAATTCCATGCCTAGGACAGTTGTATAGAAGATTATTGATACTTCAATATTTTGCACAGTAAGTACAATATGGTCTATCCCTGTAATATTCATGTTGTTTATCTTTTACACATAATCGGGATAGGGAGGAGCCTCACAGCCCCTCTCCTCCCACACCACCGGGCATACGGATCACGTACCACGGCGGTTCAAATTGCTTTATGTTCATCTTGCTGCCAATTCTGGCAACCCCAAGTTCTTAAAG
>JAAETN010000558.1 GCA_024228355.1 Maribacter sp.
GAATAAGTAAATTAGCTGACATTTTTAGGAAAAATAACAAATCAGTAATCTTTGTTCAACATGACGGAACAAAGGAAAATTATTTGTATACAAGTACTGAAGATTGGAAAATATTACCAGAACTGATGCAAGAACAATTTGATCTATATATAGAAACTGGTCAGTCGAGGATTTAAAAAATTTATCCAATAAGTAAAGCTGGCACTGGACAAAGCTTATAAAATTAGCTATATACGATGAAATAACTCTATTTATTGGGAGGTTATTTCATCATGATGAAAATATTGGATAAATTGTTGGCCGAGTTCCGTTGTGTTTTTTCATACGAAGCGTCCTTTAACTGGTTTGTCATTGTAATTCTCGGATTCGTTATTCGATTCGATCATGTTGGCGTAACAAGTTTTATCAGATGGCTTTTCCTAAGCCCCACACACTATGATGCGCTACTTTTATTTTTCAGAACATCATCCTGGCGGCTCGAAGATCTGCTGGTGCAATGGACATCAATGGCGGTCAATCGCTTTCCGGTTATCCGATTCAACGACCGGTTGCTTTTGATTGGCGATGGCATCAAGATTTGTAAGGAAGCCCTCAAGATGCCCGGTGTTAAACGTCTGCATCAGGACTCGGATAATAGTGGCAAAGGCGCTACCATCTGGGGGCATCATTTTGGATACGTTGGGCTTCTTATCGGCAATTTAAAAAAAACTTCTGTCTTCCACTGCATGCTCAGTTGCATGAAGGTATAGACATGATCCGCACGGCCAAAGGGATTAATGGCAAACCGGCTACCATCGTAACCCGCATGGCGAATCTTGTGCTACAGAGCGCATCAAAGACCGGACAACTATGCTATATCACTTTGGATGCATATTTTTCAGTCGGTCCGATGTTTCTGATTTTAAAGACTGCGGTCAATGATGATGCGCAACAGTTGGTCCATATTATTACCCGGGCAAAGAAAAACTATGTCGGGTTTCTTGACCGGGAATTTTCTACCAAAAAGTATGATGACGATGACAAATTCACACTCATGGATTGGTTTGATTTTCCGGAATTTTTTACAACAGCGCAATTGAGCACCTACGGCAAAAGCAAAACCATTGAATATAAGTGCATGGATCTGCTGTGGCGGCCGATTGATGATTTTGTCCGTTTCGTATGCATAAAAGACGGCGATGGAAAATACGTGTTGATGTGTTCCGATCTTAATCTTAGCCCAATCGATATCATTACCATTTATTCATATCGCTGCAAAATTGAGGTCATGTTTTTGTTTTTAAAGCACCTTATCGGAGGTTTCTGTTATCGTTTTTGGACAAATTCATGGCCTAAGCTGAAGCGCAGAAAAAAGTCGGATCTACCTGTTTTGAGTGAACCTGGTCTTGAAAAAGCCACACAAGTCGTCACGGCAATTGAACGATTTGTGAATATCGCGGGCATTACCCTTGGACTTTTGCAATATCTGGCACTGACCCGTGCTGCTGAAATATGGGGCAGCTACCACGGATGGCTGCGAACTTGCTCATCAGAAATCCCTTCAGAGGCAGTGGTTCAAAGTGTGATCCAAACCGAGTATTTCTATTCTGGCTGTAAAGTTCCATTTTGCGATACTCTACGCATTGTTAAACGTAAGCGCCGCAAACACTTATTATACGATGACTTGCATAATTGAAAATACCTTAAAATGCTCGACTGACCAGTTAATACGGAGTCGATGTCATTGAGAAACAAATGAAAGTACTACCTTGAAAGGGCTGGTCATTGTGATTTATCTGTCATTTGGCTATTGTTATTTTGAATTTACATGGCCGTTTCCGGATGAAAGACTTTTACTTCTTTCAAGTCATCACCCAGGTATTCACGTTCATTATGGTCGGCCGGATCGATAAAAAATGGCTTGTTTTTGAATTATAGTCATTTAGCGCTTGCCAAGCCGGTTAATCTGTTATAA
>JAAETN010000559.1 GCA_024228355.1 Maribacter sp.
ACTTCTCCATCGCAAACTTTGAAGCCGGGATGTGGCAGAGAATTGAGTGAAAATTTCAGCTCAATCGGTTCGGTCATTCCCAATCCTCCGCTTGGGAAGAACAACAAAAAGGAGAACAACAACGAACACACTCACAAATGTGAATGCTTAGACCCTGTCTCACTTCTTCGACGAGGGCAGGGGATTCAAAAACTTTTTCGCTTTGGTAACAAAATTACATAAATCCCCTGCAATTTCCGAAGGGAAAGATTGTGCAATGGAAACACCCATAAAATTAACCAAATTTAAATTTTTTTACCAGGATACAAGAACAATTTTGCCAGCATAACACGCACAATCTACCCCTTCGGGGATTGTGTGGACTTAGGGAGCGTCCCTTATGTAATCTTGGCACTAATCATGCAAAATGTACTACGTTTATTCAGTGGCATTTTTTATGCTTTAAAACTCATATATTTTTTTGATCATGTTTTTACACGTTGATTCGTTGTTTTTCTACTGTATAGTACGAGTATACACTAACGTTGTTTTGCAATAAAGTAACAGAAAAATGTACTATGATCGACTTGTTCCCGGTTTATCATTATTTTCTTCATCACCACAAACTTCGTAATCTTCGTCATTATCAGGTACGTCTGGTGAATAGCTACTCATTGTTCCTACTGGGTTTCCCCAAGTAAGCAACATCTAAAAATCATTTTTTGAATATACTGGTACGCAGAAAAACATGAAAATCATGCACAGATTCTTAGAAAAACTACGGTACCGTATTTCCTCAAATAAACGCCTGCTTGAACAGCCCACTCCCCTTGATTTTTTTGCATATAACTACAGTGTAAATAT
>JAAETN010000560.1 GCA_024228355.1 Maribacter sp.
GCCGTTCAATCAGATTGGAAGGTTATGATTATTCGCAGGCAGGGTTGTATTTTATTACCCTGTGCACACAAAACAGCTTGCATCTGTTTGGAGAAATAGCAAACGAGAAAATGGTTTTAAATGATGCAGGAATGATGGTTGAAAAATGGTGGAATGAATTGAAAAACAAATTCCCAAATATTAAATTGGATGAATTTATAGTAATGCCAAACCATTTCCACGGAATAATACAAATTATGAATACGCACACCGTAGGGGCAAACCTGCGTGTCTGCCCTAATGCCTACCATGAAAATGCAGACGAACATGATACAGGGGGCGAACACGAAAAAGGCAGACACGGTGCGGGCAAACACAAAGATAAGGACAGACACACAATTCTGCCCCTGGTATGGAAGGTCTTGTCAACACCTTCCCGTAGTTTTTCAATTATATTTGTAAATTAACTACATTTGATTATCTTTCTTTAAAAAACTAAAAGAAGACGGACGCTTCGACGGTGAATCACTCTGGTATTCGTA
>JAAETN010000561.1 GCA_024228355.1 Maribacter sp.
GGCGGTCTATGCCATACTGAATGGCTTGGGAAGGATAATGTATGGTCGTTTGTCAGATGCTTTGGGAAGGAAAAAGACGCTGCGAATAATGTTGTTTTCACAGGCTATTATGATGGCTGCATTTTTCTGGTTGGGACAATCATCTCTTGGTCTAATAATCGGCGCTGCAATAATAGGATTGAATTTTGGTGGAAACTTCGCTCTTTTCGCTGCTGCCACGGCGGTATATTTTGGCAAGAAGAACATCGGGGAAAATTACGGTTGGGTTTTTCTCGCCTATGGTTTTGCCGGAATATTTGGACCTCTATTAGCGGGTTTAGTAAAGGATACATCGGGAGGTGCAACAGGAATTGATTTTTGGCTTATTCCGTTTATGTCTGCTGCCGCCGCTTGTTTAATAGCGATGGTATTGACTTTCTTTCTTAAGATTCCGGGTCATAAGAAGGTGTAGCTGTTAATAGGCCTACCACAATAATGGCGCGATTGCCCAAGGTAGATGTCGGTGAGGTAGGCCTCGGCCAGCTTGTTTTTAGAAAGAAGGAATATTAATTAAACCTGGCTCTATCAGAGCGTTTTTTACATCGATTTAAAATTGATGTCGTGTTTTTGTTTAAAACGGGATGGGTACAACAATTTTAGCAATTCTAAACGACA
>JAAETN010000562.1 GCA_024228355.1 Maribacter sp.
AGATGCACCATGTATTCCTGCCTGCACTAACAAGGCAATTATTAAACGTGGAGATGGTGTAGTTGATATTAATAAAGACAAGTGCAAAGGTTTTCAGCTTTGTATTAAAGCTTGCCCTTATGGATCAATATATATCAATCCAGATTCTGAATTAAATCCAGAAATGAAAGACTATCCATCAAGGGCTTTAGGAAAAGCCGATAAATGTACTTTTTGTAACCACAGAATTGATAAAGGGCTGGAACCTGCTTGTTCAAATACCTGCCCTACCGATGCAAGAATATTTGGTGATCTTGAAGATGAAAACAGTAAGGTCTACAATTTGGTTAATACCGAAAAACTTTCTGGATTACTTGAAGAAGAAGGAACTAGACCACAAGTTTTTTATAAAGGAGGTAAGAAGGAAATATTTGAAGTTAAGAAGAGAATCAATAACTATAAAGGCTAAATCATGGATCGTAGAGAATTTGTCAAAATCGCATCAATAGGTTCAGCCGTTATATATCAAGATAAGAAACTGCATGCACAGGAGTCAGATAAATTAAAAAATCAAACTTCAGGCAGCAAAAACCAATCACCTTATTCTGTGCCTTCTGCTTGTTGGCAATGCGTATCGAGGTGTGCAATAGTTGGATATGTAGAAAAAGACAGATTGGTTAAAATAGAAGGAAACCCAACTTCATTACGAAATGAGGGAAAGATTTGCGCGAAAGGTCAAGCTGGAATCAATCAGATTTACAACCCCGACAGAATTTTATATCCTTTAAAGCGAATTGGAGAACGAGGCAGTGGGAAATGGGAAAGAATATCATGGGACGAAGCTATGGATCTATTGATTAATGGAGGAGAAATCGAGGGGAATAAGGTGAAAGGGCTCAAAACTCTTCAAGATGAAGGGACACCTGAAAAATTTCTTTTTCACTATGGTCGAATGGTTGGAACAAATTATCTAATTAATGTAAACTACTTTTTAAATGCTTACGGAACGGGCTCGATAGGAAATCATGATTCAATATGTTCGAATGCCGGAGGACTTGCCAGAATGCTCACTGGAAATACTTCTTCAACTGAAGAATGGGGCGATGCTAAAATAATGTTGAATTTTGGAAGAAGTCTCTACGAGGCTGGATTTGATTATATCCCTACGGTCAGACAGTTGAACAAAATGAAAGACAATGGAATGAAACTCATTACTTTTGATGTACGCCTATCCAACACTGCAGCAAAATCTAATGAGTGGGTACCTGTGAAATCTGGAACAGACCTGGCGATTGTTCTTGCCATGTGCCATGTTTTGCTAGCAGAAAACCTATATAATCAGGAATCGTTTGAGGAAACAACCAACGTTACAATTGATGAATTAAAGGAGCATTTGAAAGATTACACGCCGGATTGGGCAGAAAATATCTCGAGTGTTTCTGCACAAAAGATAAAATCTATCGCTATAGAATATGGACAAACCAAGCCAGGAGTTTGTACCTCTAATAGAGGTTCTTTCATGCATTACAACGGTGTTCAAACTCAACGTGCTATATACATGCTTGATCTGATTGCCGGAAATATTGGCCCAGAAATGAGAAAACAACAACGGCCAAAGTGGAAATACCCATTCCCTTTTCCAAACAAGGAGAATAAAAAATTAAACCTATTTTATGGTGAAAAAGGAGAAGCAAATTATCCCGAATTTGATATTTCTCATCAAATAGCAAGTTGTATCGATAGAAAACAGGACAAGCCTGAATTGTATATGGTTTATTGCCACAATCCTGTGTATTCTAACGGTAATTGTAATCAAAATTCTCGGGTGTATCGGGATACTGAAAAAATTCCTTTTTTGGTATCGGTAGATGTTACTTTGGGTGAAACAACTGAACTAGCTGATTTGGTGTTGCCAGATGCTACTTATTTGGAACGGTGGACGTGCGAAGGCAAACAAACTCCAAAAGGGATACCTGAATATTATCTGCGACAGCCAGTAGCAAAACCTCTCGGTGAAGCAAAAAATTTTATTGATGTGGCCTGTGATATTTCGAATACACTGGGTTTAAATCTAGGATTTTCTTCAGCTGAGGATTTTGTAAAGGCTACCTGTAACAATACACCTGGTATCAAAGAAGCTGGAGGTTTTGATTATATGAAAAAATATGGGATCTGGCATGATAATAGCGCTAAGATCAGTGTTGAAAAACGACCAAAAATTGAGCTGTACTCGAAGAGCCTGAAACAAAATGGATTTTCAGCGATTCCCTGCTGGATGGAAATCCCAACACTTAAAAAAATGGACAAGGATGACTTGGTCTTGACTACCTATAAAGTGAGTGTCCATACACACTCCAGAACGCAGAACTGCAAATGGCTCACAGAATTGTATCATGAAAACCCAGCCTGGATCAATCCAAAAACGGCAAATGAAAGAGGAATTGACGAGGGTGATTGGATTAGAATTCAATCTGAAATAGGCGAAATGATTACCAAGGCGAAAGTTACTCAAGGAATTCACCCAGAAGTTATTGCTATTTCAAATCATGCAGGGCATTGGGGTTCTGGCATATATGCATCAGGAAAAGAGTCTGCAGTTTTCCAACCCAGTCCAGATACTGCAAATAAATGGTGGAAAAACAAAGGGTCTCATGTAAACAAAATAATTCCGAATGTTGGTGATCCTATTTCCGGTTCAATGTGTTGGAATGACACTATTGTGAAAGTTGAAAAAATATGACAATAACAAATCCTATATGGCAAATTCAAATATTATATTATATAGTGACCTGATGAATAAAAAAACGATTTGCCAACAACGTATAAAATTAATTGCTAGTGCAAGCCTACTAATGAAAACCCTCACGGATTTTCTACCTGCCTGCGGCAGGCAGGTTCGGTATGTATTTGCTAAATTAAGTGCTTAAAACACGCAACTAATCTTATACAAAACGTTAGGCAACATTTCCCAAAATCATTCTACCTTTAAAATAAAATACTTATCTTTGGCGTTAGTAACGTGAAAA
>JAAETN010000563.1 GCA_024228355.1 Maribacter sp.
ACAAGGCTCTTTAGACGAAATATATTCTGATGAGTCTCTTATTATTTCATAGCCAGCGATCACTTCACTACCAGATAAATTATCGAGTTCTATATCAGGGAGAGAACCATCATCCTCTCTCAATATAAGCCAAATTTTATTCCAGTGTTCGATCATTATCGGTGCCTAACGTTTGAATTGTGGGGCCAGCAAAAGCGCGCAGCGCTTTTGTTGGTCCCTCACGAATGACTTGTTAGGTATTAGTCCATTATTTTATAAACAAATGTATCCAATATTTAACAGCGCCAATAATAAAAGTAGCAAAAATAACTGATACAATAATCAAGCTCATATAATTAGCGAATTTTCTTTCAATAGTTTGACGCCGCTCACGCTCTACCCCTTTTAGGTCGACTTCAGTGAAACGAACATGTGGCGGACAATTATTTTGTATATAGTCAATTACTACCTCAGGATTAAAAGGGCCTAAATTCAACTCTAAACAAGTAGCTTGATTATTATTATTTACATGAAGAATCCACCTATGACTAATACCATCTCCACTATCGTATGATTTCCGCACGAACCCACTAATATCAAACATACTGTATTCGAATGATTCAGTTTCATCAGGATCAGGCGATGTGAACCTAAACCTTTCTCTATTTACATATATTCGCCAATTACCTGAGATACGGAAAATTGCTGCGATTTTTTTCACAGACAAATAAAACATAATCAACACAAACAAACTAATTACAATAAGGAGTATCTTGAAGACAACTTCCTGGTACTCGTTTATTGGAAATCGTTCTAACATAGATAACCCAAATGCACCAAAAAGAAGCGCTAATAGAAAAAAGAATATAGCATCAGTAAAAGACTTCCTTTTTGCTGAATGCTCTATTAGAAGCGCCATATTAATACCTAACGTTTTGGGTAAGGGGCGCGCAGCGTAGCGGAGCGTCCCAGTGAGCGAAAGCGAACGATCTTGACCCACTTGTTAGGCGCTACTTTATAATACATAACTTATTTGATAGATCCCATTCGTGCCCAAAAGGGCCTGAAGGAACAACAGGCACTTTATCTTTAGGTAGACCTGATGATTGATTTGGATATTCTATAAATACAATCGCGTTATCGTTATAAATGCCCCCAAAATTAATATTTATCCAGGAATACCCTTTTTCTAATAATTCTTCGAATCTACCTTCGTATTCTTTTATGCTTTTTAATGATTCTTTTGGAACCTTCCAAACCTTGCCTCTAATAGAAAATGAGGGGTCCTCAATTATTTGTACTCCATTCCAATTTTGAGGACAGCCTTCTAATGTCCTAACCCATTTAAATAACTCCTGAATATGAACTTCCAATTCACTCATAAAATATGACGCCTAACGCCTA
>JAAETN010000564.1 GCA_024228355.1 Maribacter sp.
AATGTTATCATTATCATTACTGATGATCAAGGGTTTGGTGATTTGGGCTATACCGGAAATCCTCATGTAAAGACACCCAATATTGATGCTTTTGCGCATGAAAGCATACGCTTCAATAACTTTTACGTCTCACCAGTGTGTGCCCCAACAAGGGCAAGTTTAATGACCGGTCGCTATTCGCTAAGAACTGGGATTAGGGACACCTACAATGGGGGTGCGATTATGTCAGCCAATGAGGTGACTATTGCGGAAATGTTGAAACAAGCTAATTACAAGACCGGGATTTTTGGCAAATGGCATCTTGGGGATAATTATCCATCAAGACCAATGGATCAAGGCTTTGATGAGTCCCTAATTCATCTCTCCGGCGGCATGGGTCAAGTGGGGGATTTTACCACTTACTTCAAAGGGGATAAGAGTTATTATGATCCTGTACTTTGGCATAATGGGCAACAGCAGGCTTTTGAAGGTTACTGCAGTGATATTTTTGCCGATAAAGCGATTGCCTTTATAGAAGAAAACCATCAGAAACCATTTTTCTGCTATCTATCCTTTAATGCTCCACATACCCCTCTACAAGTTCCCGATAAATACTATCAGATGTATGAGGATATTGACCCATCTACTGGATTTGAAAATGACACAAGACCTTTTGTGAAAATGAGCGATAAGAACAAGGAAGATGCACGAAAGGTGTATGCTATGGTCACCAATATTGATGATAATATTGGAAAATTGCTACAAAAACTGGATGATTTAAAGATTTCAGAAAATACTTTGGTTGTTTTTATGACAGATAATGGGCCACAGCAAATTAGATATGTTGCTGGAATGCGGGGTAGAAAAGGAAGTGTTTTTAGGGGTGGGGTCCGCGTGCCGTTTTATTTAAGGTATCCAGCCAAATGGAATGGAAATAAGGATATCGAAACTACTACTGCCCATATGGATGTACTCCCAACACTTTCAGAAATCTGTGGGGTAAAAATGCCGGAAGACAGAAAAATTGATGGAAAAAATTTAGTCCCGTTATTAAATGAACAAAAGGTTTCCTGGGAGGATAGGTCTTTGTTTTTTTATTGGACACGTCGTTATCCTGAACTGTACCAGAATATGGCACTACAAAAAGGGTCATACAAATTGGCTGCATATGTAAATTATGACTCACCCATTGATGATTATGATTTGTTCAATATTCAGGAAGACCCTTATGAACAAAACAATTTGTTACCGGAAAGTAAAGAAAAGGCCGTTTCGCTTAAAGTGGAGATGGATTTACGCTACAATGAATTGATTCAATCATCCAATCTTTTGAATCCACCTCACATTCAGATAGGTAGCGAGTATGAAAATCCAGTTTTCCTAAATAGGAATGACGCTGGAGGTGAAAGGGGAATCTGGGACCAGGAAGAGGTATATGGGAAATGGAACGTCTCTATAAAAGAAGGGTTATACAATGTTAAGTTTAGATTTGTAAAGCCCCTACAAATAGGGGGTAAAATGTTTATGGAAACTGGGGCCATAATCAATCAAAAGAAAAACGATAAAGAGAATGTTAGTTATATTGAAATGCAAAACATACATCTTCCTAATATGGAATGCGATTTGATTCCATTTTATGCCCTAGATGGCAAAAAAATATTCCCATTCTGGGCCAAATTCCAAAAAGTGAACTAACTCAAACACTCTAAACCTGAAATATGAAAAAGCTTTTTTTGTTCTTATTAACCTTTATGACTGCAATAGGTATATCCCAAACTGCGGAAAACTATTTTAAGCCACTTAAATACAGAAATATTGGTCCTTTTCGGGGCGGAAGGTCCGTAATGGCAACGGGTGTAGTTGGTGATCCAATGACTTATTATATGGGCACTACTGGGGGCGGACTCTGGAAGACTTCGGATGCGGGGGTTCGTTGGGAAAATATTTCGGACGGCTATTTTGAGTTGGGATCGGTAGGGGCAATAGCAGCTTCAGCCTCGAACCCCAATATTTTGTACTGCGGAATGGGCGAGCATGCCCCAAGAGGAGTAATGACTTCTTATGGAGACGGAGTTTATAAGTCCACTGATGCCGGTAAAACCTGGAAAAAAATGGGACTGGAAGCTACCCAACATATTGCTCGTATCGTAATTCATCCCACTAATCCCGATGTAGTCTATGTAGCAGCCCAGGGAGCCCTATATGGACCTAATAAAGAACGTGGAATTTATAAATCGACCGATGGTGGAGAACACTGGAAAAAAGTGTTATTCGTTAATAAACTAACAGGCTGTTCAGAATTATCCATGGATGCCAATTATCCTGAAATTATGTACGCTGCCATGTGGCATCACCAGCGCAAACCGAATATCGTTATAAGTGGAGGTGAAGGTAGTGGAATGTACAAATCTTTGGATGGGGGAGAAAATTGGTTCAAGATTGAGAAAGGCCTTCCCAAGGAAAAAGGTAAAATGGCGGTTTCCGTGAGTCCAGCTAATTCCAATAAAGTGTATGCCGTTGTTGAAAGTGATTCGGACAAGGGCAAAGGTGGACTATTTGTATCAAATGATGCTGGTAAAAGTTGGAATATGGCAAGCGGAGACAATCGTTTGGTGCAACGTGCGTGGTACTATACCGAGGTATTTACAGATCCCAACGATGAAAATACGGTTTACGTAATGAGCGCTCCCGCATTGCGTTCAATTGACGGGGGAAAAACCTGGGAAACCTTGTCAGGCACACATGGTGATTATCATGATTTATGGATCAATCCTGACAACTCCAACAATATGGTAATTGCCAATGATGGAGGAGCCGCAATCAGTTTCAACTATGGAAAGACATGGTCCTCACAAGACATAATGCC
Organism: Maribacter sp.; assembly: GCA_024228355.1. Taxonomy (GTDB): domain Bacteria; phylum Bacteroidota; class Bacteroidia; order Flavobacteriales; family Flavobacteriaceae; genus Maribacter_A. The sequence continues at coordinate 2,846 of JAAETN010000564.1, forward strand.
CACCGCACAGTTTTATAGAATAAGTGTGGATAACTTGTTCCCATATAATATTTATGGAGGCCAGCAAGACAATACTTCTGTTAGGATCGCCAGTCTTTCTGTGGGAAGAAGTGGAATTACCGAACAAGATTGGACCTATGCGGCAGGTGGCGAAAGTGCCTTCTTGGCCTTTGATCCAGACAATCCCAGATATGTTTTAGGGGGGAGTTATTTAGGAACAATTGAGGCCTTGGATATGCATTCAAAAGCATCAACCAAGATTATGGCCGCACCCATTCAATATTTGGGCAGGGAAGCCAGGAACATGAAATATCTGTATAATTGGAATGCGCCCATCATTCGTTCACAGCATGAACCTGAAACCTTTTATCACTGTGCACAACTGGTTTTACGAACACGTGATATGGGTGTTACCTGGGAAGAAATTTCTCCTGATTTAACTCGTAATATGGATGATAAGCAAGGAAAAGGCGGGGGACCCTACACCAACGAAGCAGTTGGTGCAGAAAATTATGGGACCATAGCCTACATGATTGAATCACCACATGAAAAAGGAGTGTTCTGGACAGGTAGCGATGATGGATTGGTACATATTACCAAAGACAATGGTGTAACGTGGCAAAATGTGACACCAAAAGGGCTTAAAGAGTGTTTGGTCAATGCCATTGAAGTTTCACCTCATAATCCCGCAATAGCGTATATCGCCACAACCCGATATAAATTCGATGACCATACACCGGCTCTTTATAAAACCACGGATTATGGCACGACTTGGGCCAACATTAGTTCTGGTATTCCCAATGGTTCATTCACAAGGGTAGTACGTGAAGATTCCAATCGAAAGGATTTGCTTTATGCGGGCACAGAAAATGGGGTTTATATTTCATGGAATGGAGGAAAATCATGGGAAACATTACAGTTGAATTTACCAAAAACACCCATTACGGATCTTAAGGTTCATAGGGGGAATCTTGTCGTAGCAACATCGGGCAGATCGTTTTGGGTTTTGGATGATTTAAGTGCTTTGCAGCAGTATGAACCTTTGAATAATGAATTGAAAATTCTTAGGCCAAATGATGCATTGAATGGTTCATGGCGTAGTCCATTAAGTGGTAATTCAGAGAAATTCAAAGGTACCAATCCTTTTAATGGTGTGAATCCTGCTAACGGAATGGTCATATATTATGAGTTGCCCAAACTTGGGGACTCTATCCACATTTCATTGGACATCGTGAATTCAAAAGGAGATTTGGTGCGTAGCTTTAGCTCCCAAAAAGACAAAGAAGCTCCTAAGTTCAACGGCGGAGGGCCGCCACAGGCACCATTATTAAGCAAAAAAGAAGGGCTAAACCGTTTCGTTTGGGACATGAAGTATCCCTTATTGCCAGGAATTCCGAATGTTTATATGGAAGCCCGTTTTAGGGGACATACCGCTCCTCCTGGTAATTATGCACTTAAATTAAAAGTAAACGATGAGGTTGTAACAACTGCAGGGACCATTATTGAAGTTTCTACTTATCAGACAAAAAGTGGTCAATATGAAGAGTATGATGCTTTTATGACTGAAATGGAACAGAAACTTACAACGATGCACAATAAGGTAAATTCCTTATTCAAAGCACAGCAACAGTTGAAAACGGTCATCAAGGATTTAAAGAATACAGACTTAAAGGTTGCGGGTGAAAAGTTGGTTAAGCAATTAGATGTATGGGATAAGGATATGGTGCAGCGGAAGTCGAAAGCCTATGATGATGTAGAAAACTTTCCCAATAAATTCACGGCGGAATTTTTATTCTTGATTGATGCAACCAATAGTAGCATTCCCAGGGTAAATCAATCCTCCAAAGATCGTAAGGCTGAGTTGGACGCACAATGGGAAACACTTAGTAAAGAAGCGGAAAGACTTATAAACAATGCGATTCCGTCCTATAACAAACTATTATGGGAAGCTGGGATTGGGGCGATTAGGATATAGCCTGGTAAGTTATATACCCCAGTTTTCATTTTCTGTCTTGGACTATAACAACGGAAAAAATTTACGCTGCTGATATTTTGGGTGTAGATACTTTGCCCAAGCAGATCCTCCGGTAGCCGCCTTGTTTTCCCCTCTAATGTTTAAATAATGTTTTGCGGTATTTAAATGTACCAAAGGCCATTGTATATTATAAAGTTGGTCAAAGGTTTTAAGGGTATCTTTGAGTGAATCGGAAAGTGGGGAAATCCCCATAATTTTTTCTTCAATGGTTTTACCCTCGGTTCTTTTGGCAACTTCAATGAACCTATTCAAGTATCTTTTTTCAAATTCCAGGAGAGTTAGGCTCTTTTCACCTGTTTTACGGTTAAGACCAGCATCTTTCCAATATATGTGATCAAAGTAATCTTCAGTAGATGGATTTTTTGGCAGTCTCTTTTTCCCTTCCGCATTGATTAGATTTTTCAATGGAGTACAATACAATTCCAGATATCTGAATTGGGCACTCTGAAAGCCGCTGGCAGGGGTCAGAGTACTTCTAAATGTATTGTAATCATCATAATCCATACCATCTTTCATGATATCGAAAGAAGTGATAAGCATTTTGGTATACCGATTCAAACGACTGATTTTGGTCATTAAGAACTCCTCCGAAACAAATTCCTCTTCTACAATTTGTTTAGCCTCGTGAATCATCATTTTTAAGGTGAGTTCGGTTACCTGATGGTACATTATGAAAATGGATTCATCCTTAAAATGGGTCCGGGGCTTCTGAAGGGAAAGCAAGGTGTCTACTTCAATATAGTCCCAATAATTAATAGGCTTGGAGTGTAGTAAACCGCGCAAGTAGGTATCGGGATTCTCTCCCAATGCTTCATACTTCTGTATTATTTTTATATTTATTTCTGACATGGTCAAGATTTACCTTATTTCGTTTTATCCCAAAGTAGTTGGGGTCGCCCCCAAAGTTGAAATTCGAGGCAAAAGTAAACTATGTTTTGATTTAGGACAAAAGTATCCTGAATTAGTTTGAATTATGCTATTTTTGAATAAAGTGACTTCGAAGAATCTTCCTCAATTTTAGGTCGTAAAGTTTATTATTTCTCAATAAAAATCTTGTATATTTCACGATGAACCAAACAGTTTTACCCATTTAAATGTTAGAACACTACAACTACATTAAAGCATTGCACCTCATTTTCGTTGTCACATGGTTTGCAGGCTTGTTTTATATTCCCCGTTTGTTCATTTATCATATCGAGGCATCTGAAAAGCCATCTCCGGAAAAAGAAATATTATCAAAGCAGCTAAAATTGATGACCAAGCGCCTATGGAATATTATCACTTGGCCCTCAGCTATTTTGAGCACCATATTTGCTATTTGGTTATTGATTTTGCAACCAATTTGGTTACAAGAACCGTGGATGCTCGTTAAATTGGGATTTGTGTTTCTTTTGTTTTTTTATCACTTAAAGAATCACCAAATCTATAATCAATTGCAGCGCGATGAAGTTAAATATACTTCTAGATTTATGCGTTTATGGAATGAGGGAGCGACCTTGATTTTATTCGCCGTTGTGTTCTTGGTAGTACTTAAAAGTGCATTCAATTGGATTTTTGGTGTCATTGGCATTATTGTCCTTGGAATTTTACTCATGCTTGGTATTCGACTATATAGACGAATTCAGGAAAAGAATCCAAACGCATAAGGAAATTAACAATTTCTAAATTGTTATTTCCAGACATAATTATTCAATCGTCCTTGTAGTAGTTTATAATCTGAATTTAGAAGCTTTGTCAAGGCCTTTGGCTTGATGTTTGTAGAACAATAACAAGTTTCACTAATATTTAGCAAATCCTTCTTTTTGGGTTTTGGTATTTGTTTTTTGAAACCTGTGGCATAGTCATTATTGCTATCTTTATCATCAAATTTCAGGCACTTGTTCAAAAATCTCTCACTTCGTTCAAGAATATTCGCAACCATGATATTGTTGGTGCTTATTGCATCGGTCTTAATATCAGGAGTAACCATTTATCAATATCGCGAAACCCTAAAAGATTATCATGCCGATCGTTTAGAGCGCAAAGAAGAACAAGTGAAACAGAGTGTTAAGTATACACTTCAGCAGACCACTTATCCACAGACCACTGAAAATCTGGGACTTATTTTTAATGTGGAGATTCACCAAATTGCCGACGTTCTTAATGCCCCTTTCAATATTTACGATTTAGAGGGTCAATTGATTAAGAGTTCGAGGCCCAGATTTGAAATAGAGACCCAATCAAATTGTCTTGATGCCGAGGTCCTAAACAGTCTGGCTTCAAGTGTTACAAGGCGATATTTAGAAAAGAGTTCTGCGGCAGGGGATAGATTTCAGGCTTCATATACCTATATTAATGATGGCAAGTTTAAACCTATCGGCATATTAAATTTACCGTATTTTGAGAATAATGCCCTGATTGATATGGAGCTTCGGGAAGCTCTGATACAATTGGGCTGGGTGTACTTCTTAATGCTCTTGATAGCGATAGGATTGGCCTTTTTCATCACAAAATATATAACACGCTCCCTACAGACGGTTTCCGATATGATGTTCAAAACCGATCTAACAAAACGCAATAAAAAAATCTATATAGAAGACTCAGGTTCTGAAATTGGAAAGTTGGTTACCTCGTATAATGCCATGATCGACGAATTGGAGCAAAGCGCCGCAAAATTGGCACGGAGCGAAAGAGAGCAAGCATGGCGTGAAATGGCAAAACAAGTAGCCCACGAGATTAAAAATCCGCTAACACCCATGCGTTTGAGCGTTCAGAGTTTTGAGCGTAAGTTTGATCCTGATGACCCTAGGATCAAGAAGAAAGTCGCAGAGTATTCCAAAACATTGATTCAGCAAATAGATACTATGAGCAGTATCGCTTCAGCATTTTCTAATTTTGCCAAAATGCCAGCCCAGCAAAATGAGACCTTAAATGTGGTAAATATTGTTCGCTTGGCTTTGGATATTTTTAATGAGCCCTATATCCACTTTATTTCCGATGAAGAAGAGATTATCGCAAAATTAGATAGAACCCAACTCATTCGTGTAATAACAAATTTGGTTAAAAACGCAATACAAGCTGTCCCAGACGTAGAATCGCCCAGAATTTTAGTATCCGTGGCTTCCGATGGAGATAAGGTAAAGATCTCTGTGGCTGATAACGGCATTGGCATTGCTGATGATTTCAATGAAAAGATTTTTGAACCAAAATTCACCACCAAGTCCAGCGGAATGGGTTTGGGATTGGGTATGGTCAAAAATATCGTTGAAACTTATAATGGAAGCATTGATTTTACTTCCCAACCGGGCAAAGGAACTGTGTTTACGGTTCTTTTTCCTAAAGAATAGCCATTCAATATGTAATAACTAATTGGCCTAATTGAAATAGTAAAATAAAGTTATGAAATATCAGAACATATTATTTAATGTTGAAGAGAGAATCGCAACCATCACCATAAATCGCCCAAATAAGCTTAACGCGCTTAATAGGGAAACAATCAAGGAATTGCACCGGGCTTTTGCCAAATTGGAAAAAGATAAAAAAGTATTGGCAATTATTATTACAGGTAGCGGTGACAAGGCCTTCGTTGCGGGTGCTGATATTTCGGAATTCGCTAATTTCTCCGGGAAGGAAGGGAAAAAATTAGCAGCCAAGGGTCAGGAATTGTTATTTGATTTTGTTGAAAATTTATCCAAACCGGTAATTGCAGCGGTCAACGGTTTTGCTTTAGGGGGTGGTCTCGAATTGGCTATGTCCTGTCATTTTCGCGTAGCAAGCGATAATGCTAAAATGGGTTTGCCGGAAGTATCGCTAGGCGTTATACCCGGTTATGGGGGCACCCAACGTTTACCCCAATTGGTGGGTAAAGGCAGGGCAATGGAAATGATCATGACAGCAGGAATGATCGGTGCTGGACAAGCCTTGGATTACGGGCTTGTAAATCATGTCGTTCCTCAGGATGAATTATTAGGTCTCTGTGGGAAACTAGCTAGCAAAATATCGAATAATTCTCCCGTTGCCATTAGCTATGCAATAAAAGCCGTAAATGATTGTTTTAACAATAGTATTAACGGATACGTCTCTGAGATCAATGCCTTTGGAAAGTGCTTTGGAACCGACGATTTTAAAGAAGGGACCACAGCTTTTATGGAAAAAAGAAAGGCTGATTTCCCGGGCGAATAACAGTCTTAAAAATCATGCTTATGAGTTTGCGAAAAAGTATGTCCTTGCTTTTTTCCCTAGTTATTACATGCGTAATGACCGCACAGGATATTCCTCTTGATTTTGCCATTGGCGAAAAATATAATGATAGGTATAAATATTCTAATCTCTTGACCATTTCTGAAGACGGTACTGGGGGCACGTTCCTTGTAAGGTCCTATTATACTGGTGTCATACTTAGACCTAAAGGATATTTCATTGAACATTATGATGCCAATATGCAGTTGGTCAATGAATATAATTACAAACTCAGAGATGCGAACTTGGTAGATGGCTATGTTGCCAACGGACAGATTTATCTCATCTTTTTGGATTATGATTACGAAGCCCTGGCTTACCAATACTCAGTACATCGAAGTCCACTTTCTGAAATGAATTTTACAAGGGAATCCTTGTTGACCATCCCATCAAAGGAAGTTTCCAATCCCTTGGATAAAAACTACTATAACCGAAATTTTTCGTCGGGATTTACAACATCTGTTCTTTTCAATGATAAAAAGAATGCCTTTGTGATCAGCGCCCATTTTAAAAAAGGGAAAAGCAACAAACATTTCATTTATCTATTTAACTCTAGCTTGAAAAAAGTAATAAAGCACGATTTTTCAGCTGAGGTTGAAGAGAAGAACTATGCCTTTGAAAATGTTGCTTTTTCCAGTAATCTGGACGAGGTCTATATCATTGGCAAGGCTTACTTCAAGAAAAAACGTTTTCAAGCAACTGAACGTAAGTTCCAATATGAATTGATAAAGGTAAGCCGAAGCGGTACACAGACACAAACTTTTGACGGTCCTGGAAAATTTTCGGAAGCTTTGATCCCCATTGTAAAAGGAAATGAATTGCTGTGTGTTGGTTTCTATGCAAATCGAAAGGACAATAGGTATAATGGCTTGGCATATTTCAATTTAAACACAAACACACTCAAGCTAAACTCAAAAAAATACAGCCCTTTTTCAGAACAGTTCATGATGGACAAATTTGGGCGTGAAGATGATAAGGTAGTTAAGAATCTGGTTTTCAAAAATGTTGATGTATCCAATGACGGGGCTATACATTTTAATGCCGAAGAGTATTTCGTGACCTCAAGTGTTCAGGCAAATTCAAGTGGAGGGAGGGTCAAGGTAACAAGATACCACCATAACGATATAGTAAGCGCGAAGCTTAGTAATACAGGCGACATGTTATGGGCGAGAAATATTAACAAGGCCGAAGTAACCCAGGGTGATGGGGCTTATACCTCATATTGCTCTTATACAAAAGACGGTAATACCTACTTCTTTATTAGTACAGCAGCAGAGAATCCGCAATTGCTAAGTGGTGATCGTTTGATTTTTAAACAAGGATTAAGCCGCAATCGAAATGTTTTTGTAATCAAGCTCGATAATGATGGGCATCTCAGTTACAAAAAACTGATAGATGATAAAGAAGCTCGCTTGCCTTTAATGGTATCTATGCCATTGGTCAATACTTTGGAAAACAAAATACTTTTCTACGCAAAAAGAGGAAGTAAAAAACAATTGGTAAAAGTTTCTCTTAATTAACAGAATTCATATTCATGTATAGGAATAAATCCATAAATTTGGAATAAATCCTATTTTGAAAAATAAGAACTACACTAAAGGTAGGGGCGCACAACAATATGTGCCCAACAAATTTTTACAATTCATTCATGAATCCCGTGATGATTTCCTTGAATTTTGCCGCATAGAAGGTGAAGAAGTACATCGGAGCAGAACTAATTACCTTCCTATTTTTCCAAAGACCATTGTAAACAAGGTTACAAGCCCTGATGTAGGAATGAAATTTTCACTCAATCCTTATCAAGGCTGCGAACATGGATGTATATATTGCTATGCGAGAAATACACACGAGTTTTGGGGATATGGAGCCGGATTGGACTTTGAACAACAAATTTTGGTAAAAAAAGATGCTCCAAAGCTTTTAGAAGAAAAGTTGAAAAGCAAAAGATGGAGTGCCGAGACAATTGTGCTGTCCGGGAATACCGATTGTTATCAACCTGCCGAGAAGAAATTCGAGATTACCAGGGAGTGTCTTAAGGTCTTTTTAAGGTTTAAACATCCCGTGGGGATCATCACCAAAAACGCCCTGATTTTAAGGGATTTGGATATTATAAAAGAACTTGCCAAAAACAAGTTGATAGGTGTTAATATATCAATAACCTCTTTATCGGAAGACACACGTAGAATATTGGAACCGCGAACAGCCACTGTTAATAGACGTTTGGAAACTATTCGGATATTGTCCCAGAATGGCATTCCTGTCAATGCCATGTTGGCACCTATAATCCCCGGCATCAATAGTCATGAGATCATGAGTATGGCGAAAACGGTCTCTAGCAATGGCGCTCTCTCTTTTGTTATTATTATGGTTAGGCTGAATGGGGCTATAGGGCATATTTTTACTGATTGGATCCGAAGGACTATGCCGGATAAGGCTAATAAGGTCCTTAGTTTAATCAAAGCTTGTCACGGTGGTACTTTGAATGATAGTCGAATTGGTATTCGGGGCCGTGGAGAAGGTAAAATAGCACAGCAGATCCATGATTTGGCCCGCTTGGCTAAGCGCACCTATTTTAAGGATAAAAACCTTCCTAAACTAAACAAAGAACTTTATGCTGAATACAAAGAAGGGCAGATGAAGTTGTTTTAAAAAGTCCAAAACGTTCTATTCATCAGAATCAATAGTTAATTAAGCTTTACGAATTGCCGTTCCATTCCTTATAAAACTGATTGAGAAAATTGAGCATATAGTCATGTCTTTCCTCAGCTAGTTTTTTACCCGTCGGGGTATTCATTTTGTCTTTGAGCAAAAGAAGTTTTTCGTAGAAGTGATTAATGGTAGGCGCAGCTGATTTTTTGTATTCCTCTTTCGTCAACTTCAAATTTGGTGTAATTTCTGGATTGTATAATTCCCGATTTTTGAATCCACCATAATTGAAGGCTCGTGCAATTCCAATAGCACCAAGGGCATCTAAACGATCTGCGTCTTGCACAATTTGAAGTTCTTTGGAGTCGAACTTGGTCTGACCATCCTCTAACAGGCTGTTCTTGAATGAAATGTTGTTGATTATGTTTATCACATGATCAATAACTGCATTTTCCACGTTTAATGTATCAAGAAACTCTTTGGCAATTTTTGGCCCAACGGTTTCATCTCCATCATGGAATTTGGCATCGGCGATGTCATGAAGCAATGCCCCTAACGAAACCACCAGTTCATTTGCACTTTCACCTTTTGCGATTTGTTTTGCGCTTGTAAATACCCTTTGGGTATGATACCAGTCATGGCCACCTTCAGCTCCTACTAATGCTTTTTGAACAAAAGCAGAGGTTTGATCAATAATCTCCTGATTTTTCATTTAGGCGGATTAATTCCAGAGGTTACTTTTTCTTCGGCCAAGATTATCAATTCATCCAGATTCCCCTTGTTTTCTATGGGGTTGTGGACATCAAAAGTAATACGATTGCCGATCCCATAAGGAAATTTACCATATTGAAGCATTTTCCAAGAATTGTTGATGCTTATGGGAACAATCAATGCCGATGGCGCTTTTTTCATTAATATTTTTAGTCCGGTAGGTTGAAATTTTTTAGGATGGCCGTTTCTACTTCTTGTACCCTCGGGAAAAATAACTGCACTTCGATTGTATTTTTCAATGTACTTTCCAAGTTTGGCAATTTGCACCAAGGCTTGCTTGCTATCTTTTCTGTCTATCAGGACAGAACCACCATGTCTTAAGTTGTAAGAAACACTGGGAATGCCTTTACCTAATTCAATTTTACTAACAAATTTGGGGTGATGTTTACGCATAAACCAAATAATGGGAGGGATGTCGTTCATACTTTGATGGTTCAGAACGAGGATCAAAGGTCTATCAATAGGTATTTCATAAAGGTTGTTAAACTTATAGGATGTGCCCAAAACATGGGTACATCGTAGCAAACAAAGGTTAAGTAGTGAAACACTTCCTTTGTGTGCATCATAACCGAATAGATTAAAACATATCCACTGAATAGGGTGAAACACCGCAAGTGCCAATCCAAAAAGCAGGAAATAAATAATAGTAAGTGGATATGCCAATATCTTTTGCATGCCACAAAAATAAAAAACCGCTCATTTAGGAGCGGTTTTTAATCTACTTTTTTATTCAGGATTTAACAGAACTCGTTATATGCTTCTGTCAAGTTCTCCGCGATTATTTCAGCAGGTCTTCCTTCAATATGGTGGCGTTCGATCATATGAACCAATTCCCCATTTTTAAACAAGGCCATGCTTGGAGAAGAAGGAGGAAAAGGAATCATCAAATTACGGGCAGCATTCACAGCTTCTGTGTCTACACCAGCAAAGACCGTAACAATATGGTCAGGTTTTTTATTGTTCATTAAGCTCATTTTGGCAGCTGGCCGCGCATTTGCAGCTGCACAGCCGCAAACAGAATTAACAACTACCAATGTAGTGCCCTCTTTGTTAATGGCACTCTCGACCGCTTCGGCCGTATATAGTTCTTCGAACCCAACAGAAGATAAGTCTTCTCTCATAGGTTTTACCAATTCACTTGGATACATATTTTATTTTTTATCGATTTTTTAAGTTTTCAAATATAACATATTTGTCGTAGTTATAGGGTTTAACTTAACTTTTCATTACAATTTGTTTTGCTTGTTAATATTATATCTTTGCCAAAAATTTTATTAAAGCATGACAAAATGGTTTATTGCACTCCTTGGGTATGCGTTTTTCAGGTTACCCGGTGCGATTATCGGATTTTTACTGGGTAGTTTTATTGATAATTTCAATAGCGGTGGTAGCGGGCCTAGTACCGTCTTTCGTGATATGACACGTCAGCAGGTTTCACCTGCCGATTTTGAACTGAATTTACTCTCTTTATGCTCAATCGTAATAAAGGCTGATGGTTCTGTCAATCAACGCGAAATGGACTATGTTCGACAGTATTTTGTAGCCACTTACGGTAAGGACAAAGCCAATGCTATATTTAGGACTTTCAATGAGATTAATAAGAAGCGAGAAATCTCTGCACAACGTATTTGTGCTTTTTTAAACCAAAGAACGCGCTATGAGGTTAGATTGCAATTGCTTCACTTTTTATTTGGTATTGCTCAGGCCGATGGTGCTGCCAGTAAACAAGAAATAAATAAAATTCGTCAGATTGCGGGATATTTGCGAGTTTCAATGCGGGACTTCGAGAGCATCATGGCCATGTTTATCAAGTCTGCGGATAACGCTTATAAAATTCTGGAAATCGAAAAGACGGCTACGAACGATGAAATTAAAAAGGCTTACCGTACAATGGCCAAAAAATATCATCCTGATAGGGTAAACACGGAAAATGAGGCCATAAAAAAAGGAGCTGAAGAGAAGTTCAAGGAAGTACAAAAGGCCTATGAGCAAATTCAAAAAGAAAGAGGAATAGCCTAATTTAATTATAATCCAAAAAGATGGAAAATTTCTTGTTTTATATTGAATTGGGTCTTAACCATGTGTTGGACTTTGCAGCTTATGACCATATCTTGTTTTTAATTGCTCTTAGCCTACCGTTCACTTTCAGGAGTTGGAAAAAAGTATTGGTTTTAGCAACGGTCTTTACCATAGCCCATTGTCTTTCCTTAGGGTTGTCGGTTTATGAAATTATGGTTATCGATGTTGGTTTGATAGAATTCCTTATACCAGTGACTATAGTCTTTACGGCGGTTTTCAACTTATTATATATTAAATCTGTACCCAAGGAACGAAGCATACTCTTGCATGTTTTGGGAACCGCCTTTTTTGGTCTCATTCATGGTTTTGGTTTTAGTAATTATTTTAAAATGCTGATGTCTGGGGAAGATGAAAAACTTTCGCCACTTTTGGGTTTCGCCGCTGGGATTGAGTTATCCCAAGTGTTTATTGTACTTGTGGTTCTTGCCTCGGCTTTTGTACTTCAATCTGTTTTTAAGATAAAACAGTTGCATTTTATAACTTTTGCTTCAATTTTGGTCATCATCATTACAATACCAATGTTAATTGCAACGTTCCCTAGGTAAGTTAATGTTAAATTTAACCATATAGTTTTGTAGGGCTTTTTTAAAGCAGGTATCTTAGTCCTTTACCATAAAAAGTAGTTTTTACCTCTATGAAGAAAACCAAACAAGATAAGTACGATAAGGCATATTTGAGGATGGCGCAGGAATGGGGTAAATTGTCATATTGTGAGCGTAAACAGGTCGGGGCAATTGTTGTGAAGGACCGTATGATTATTTCAGACGGTTACAACGGTACACCTTCGGGTTTTGAAAATTTCTGCGAAGATGAAAATGGATATACCAAATGGTACGTACTACATGCCGAGGCCAATGCGATTTCAAAAGTGGCTTCATCAACACAGTCCTGTGAAGGCGCAACGCTATATATTACACTTTCACCTTGTAGGGAATGCAGTAAGTTGATCCATCAATCTGGCATAAAACGTGTAGTGTATAAAATTGCCTATAAGGATGATTCTGGATTGAAGTTTTTAGAAAGGGCAGGTGTTGATTTAGTTCATATGCCATCGATCGAGGAACCAGTAGTTTAAAATAGTTAATAATACCCTGTGAATAGGAAGCATAGTTATATTTTGCCCACAATCATTGCCGCAGCGATAGCACTTGGTGTTTTCGTGGGGGGCAAACTGCATTTCAATGATTCTCCTGAGAAGTTATTCACTACAAATTCCAAAAAAGACAAGCTTAACAGACTTATTGATTACATAGACTATGAATATGTTGATGAGATCAATACCGACAGTATAGTTGATGTTACCGTAAACAACATTCTTGAAAAATTAGATCCACATTCAGTGTATATTCCCAAGCGTGAAATGGATGAGGTTTCCGAGAATATGAAAGGTGATTTTGTAGGGATTGGCATTACTTTTTACTCCTACAAAGACACAATTTCGGTCATACGTACTGTGGATGATGGCCCAAGTTTTTTAAAGGGAATTTTACCTGGAGATCGTATTTTAGTGGCAGACAATGATACGCTCTTTGGACGCGGCTTTGGAAGCGATAGGATTGTGGAAAAGCTGAAAGGTAAAAAAGGTTCCTATGTTCAACTTACCGTATATCGCAGAAGCGAGGACAGGACTTTTAAGGTAACTATTAAAAGGGATGTAGTCCCCATAAAAAGTGTTGAATCCTATTTTATGATGACACCTACAATGGGTTATATTAAGGTGAATCGTTTTGCCGAATCAACATTTAAGGAGTTCAAGGTAGCCCTAAAAGAGTTGAGAAAAAAGGGCGCCGAAAAGCTCACCTTGGATTTAAGGGACAATCCTGGAGGTTATTTGGGCATTGCGGAACAAATGGCTGATGAATTTTTGGAGGATGGGAAATTGATTCTTTTTACAAAAAACAAAAAAGGTAAAATCGAAAATATATACGCTACGGATAAAGGAAGCTTTGAGGATAAGCCCATCTATGTTTTGATCAATGAACGTTCGGCATCTGCCAGTGAAATTATTGCTGGAGCTTTACAGGATAACGATGTCGGGACCATTGTGGGCCGTCGTTCATTTGGGAAAGGCTTGGTACAACGTGAAATGGAATTAGGTGATGGTTCGGCCGTTCGACTAACGGTTTCTAGATATTACACGCCTACGGGGCGAAGTATTCAGCGTGCATATGAAAATGGAAACAAGGATTATTATAAAAAGTTTACGGATAGGTACCACAATGGGGAATTGGTATCTGTCGATAGTATTAAAGTAGCGGATTCCTTAAAATTTACAACTCCAAAGGGCCGAGTGGTTTATGGTGGAGGTGGTATTATTCCGGATGTCTTTGTGCCGATTGGGACCAATGAGGAAGAAGCGGTCGAAAGTATGGACAGTTACGGATGGCTCTCCTATTTTATTTTCGAACATTTGGACGCGGATCGGCAACGATACGATGATTTTACCCAAAATGAATTTATTCGGGATTTTAAAGTTGATGATATTCTTTTCGATAGATTTGTTGATTATTTAATGAACCGAGGTCTGAAAATGAATTTCTACGATTTTGAAGACCAGCTTAAATTGTATTTAAAAGCTGCGCTGGCTGAGCAATTGTTCGGGGCCAATGTTCATGCAAAAATCAAGAGTACTTCAGATGCAATGCTTAAAAAAGTGTTGGACCTGGATAGGCCAATGATAAAGCAGGCTGAAGCCGACAAAATCGAGACAAACAATTGATGCATTTCAAAACAGTCTCTTAGTCCGGTATAAATCTGAAAGTGCCATTATTTGGTAAAACAGGCGTTGTCTAGTATTTGTTGAGGACTTCTAAAAAGGAATTATTGTCTATATATGGATGGAATTCCTTCGTTTTTTTAAGGGATTCCTTGTCGCTCCACCCCATTTGCAATGCAAGTCCTAAGTGCTGTAAAAGTTTCTCTAAATTGTTAACCCTGGCATAGGATTGTGCCGCCCTATAATGAATATAGGCACTATTGGGACGTTGCACGGTTAATAACCTATCACAATACAATGCCTTTTTGAACTCCTTGTTTCTGATATATACATTTGAGGATTCATAGACCAAAGCAAACACATTGAACCGTAATCTTTTTCCCATTTTTTGCAAAAGGTTTCGTTCGCTGTTCACATAATTTTTGTCCAATTTCCCGAGCTCTTTCCTCCACCATTTAAAATTGTTCTTGATCTTTGCCGATTCAACCTCCGATTTGAATTTTGCCTGAAATTTAGACCGTATAGTATCTTCCAGCTTTGTAATTCGCACTTTGTCTTTTTGCTCTCTCTTGTAACTTTTCAGTTTTTTCAGTTTTTTGACTTTCTCTACTATACTGTCCAATTTAAAGTATGGGCCGTAGTTCCTTAAGATACGTTCGTATTCTTCAACTGTATGGGAAAAGTTGTTTTTCTTTTCAAGGGTATCCGCAACCATAAGGTTCTCTAGAAAAGCCGCTTTTATAACTTCATCTTTTTTAGGTTTAATACCCTTCTCAAAGGCCTGCAGTTCTAACCAGCCGAACGCCCTTAACAATTGTTCGGATGGCGGCCAGTTATGGCCATCCTCATATATGAAAACCTCGCCTTGTATAGATTGGGAAGCCAGCCAGGTCTTTACGTTGACCATTTCTTGGTAGTTCATATCACTATCTCCAACAAGACCGACATATGAAAACTTGCTCTTATCAGTCGGATGGTAAGGGTATCCCGCAAATCCCGCACCACAACCAATGACGCCTTGTATAGTGTTGGACAATACGGCAATGGCTGTCGCCAATCTGGCACCACCCGAAAACCCTGAAACATAGATATGTCTTTCATCAACACTGAATTTTGAAAATATATGATCGAACAAATGTTTGATAACCTCAAAATTGGTCTCATAGGGTCCATTCTTGGTATTGTTGGAGCACACAAGAATATAATTGTACTTCTCCGCTGAAGCAATAAACGGTTTTATGCCCGTTTTTCCCCTGGCTGCAGGATCAAAAATAAATATGATGGCAGACAGTTTAGTGGCATTGTATGAATTAGGAAGATAAAGGGCGAAAGTTTCATTTGTTGTCCCTCCAACTAAAATGGAGTCAATAACTTTGCCCTTATTAATAGATGTTACTTGTGAATGTCCAAGAACAAAAAAGAGGGAGAGAAAAAGAAACAAAAGAAACTTCATATCCTTTAAAGATATTTAGAAATGAGGAAGAACAAAAAAGTACGGTTACATATGAAGATGTTATGATTTATCTCCATCCACTTTTTTCCGTATCTTTTGAGAGATCATGAAGATCAACAACAATACTATGGCGCATAAAGCTGCCATTATGCCAATCAGCGCTATTATACTATTTCCTTCCAAAGGATTATTGAAATCGACCAAGGTTATGTTGAAGGCGATAAGTAGAATGGCCAGAACAATCAATATGACGGTAAGTGTTTTATTCATTTAATTAAAATAATGCATTGATATTGGAGGTAAACAATTTTACTGCAATGGCCAATAAAATAACACCGAATACTTTACGGATTATACTTATACCGTTTTTCCCCAGTACCTTTTCAATTCGTGTTGAAGACTTGAGTACCAGATAGACAAAGATAATATTTACGATAATGGCAGCGATAATATTTTCTACATGAAATTCAGCACGGAGCGACAATAATGAAGTCATAGTACCGGCCCCTGCAATTAAAGGAAATGCAATAGGAACAATTGATGCGCTTTCAGGAGCATCGTCCTTGTATAGGGTAATTCCCAATATCATTTCAATGGCCAAAAAGAAGAGAATAAATGATCCAGCTACGGCAAAAGAATAGACATCTATCCCAATTAATTTCAAAATCTCTTCCCCTATAAAAAGAAAAGCTATCATGATAATAGCAGCCACGACTGAAGCCTTTCCAGATTGTATATGCCCAACTTTATTACGTAGGCCAATAATTATCGGAACATTACCAATAATATCAATGACGGCGAAAAGCACCATTCCTGATGTAGCGATTTCCCTTATGCTAAAATTCAAATCCATTGGCATTTCTTTTAAAATTCTGGCAAATCTACGTTATATAAACAGTATTTAGATGTTCTATACCAAAAATACTTAACTAAGCAATTAAGAAGTAAAACCTATCTTTGGACGCAAAATAATATTGCTATGTTCCAGCTAGGTAAGACCATTGTGTCTGAGGAAATTATTGAAAATGATTTTGTGTGCAATCTGAATGCCTGTAAAGGGGCTTGCTGTGTTGATGGTAATGCTGGCGCCCCTTTGGAAGATCATGAAACAGAAATCTTGGTTGATATATTTAATGTTATTAAACCATTTCTGCGATCAGAGGGAATAGCCGCAATTGAAGATCAAGGAGCCTTTGTAAAAGGGGAAGATGGAGAATGGGAAACTACCTTGGTCAACAACAGTGAATGTGCTTATGTCGTCTATGCTGATGACAATACGGCTAAGTGCGGCATCGAAGAAGCTTATAATCAAGGAGCAGTATTATGGAAGAAACCTGTTTCTTGCCATATGTATCCTGTTCGTGTTAGGGAATATTCAGAACTTACCGCGGTTAATTATCACAAGTGGCAAATATGTAATACAGCTTGCGCATTAGGCGAAGAGCTTAAAGTACCGGTATACAAATTTGTTAAGGAGGCTTTGATTAGAAAGTTTGGGGAAGATTGGTATGAAGAACTGGAACAAATAGCTGTTGAACATTCTAAATCGTAGGTATGTGCAAAACAACACGGGTACCTGTAGAAATTTGTTCCTTATCAAATAGATCAATAATTGTCACATCAAAGGTATTCTGATAATCCTTGGCAAAATTGGCTAGTCGTTCCTTGGTGATTTCAATTCCGACAGATTTCCGTTTTAATACTTTGCTCTTTTTGATTAGCTCGGAGGCATCACGTCCAACACCGTTATCAGTAATACTAATGTCGATGAAATTTCTATCGCCCCTACTAACCTGAACATCAATGTTCTTTTCGCCTTTTTTAGAAGAGAGACCATGCCAAAGAGCATTTTCAAGAAAAGGTTGTAATATCAGAGAAGGAATCTTGACAGTATGTATATCAATATCTTCATCAATAGATACATTGTAATTTATTTCATTTGAAAAACGAATATTCTCTATATTCATGTAAAGTTCAATGGTTTCCAATTCTTCAGCCAATGAAATTTCTTTTAAAGAAGATGCTTCCAATATTTTCCGTACTAATTTGGAAAACTTGTTCAAATAATGAACGGCATTCTTTTTCTCATTATTAATTATATATAGCTTAATTGAATTCAAAGAGTTAAACAAAAAATGGGGATTCATTTGGCTTCGGAGCATTGTTTGTTCCAAGGTCAATAATTTCTTGTCGTTATTGAGTTGGTATTGTCTATAAAGAATGTAGAATATGCCTGCCAACAGCGCTAATGCAAAACCGCTGATCAATAGTGTAGTTTCGTTTTTTTTAAGTCTTGTCTTATTAAGTTCATTCTCTGCAACGAGTATTTGCAATTTGTTAGCGTTTTTATCAGCTTCATATTTTAAGATCAAATCATTGACATAACCAACAGTAAAGCTGTTTGATATTTCATTTTCCAACGATATTGCCTGTTTGTAATAATGAAAAGCCTTTTTATAATCTCCTTGGAATTCCCATATTTCCGACAAGGACTTACTGGCATCTATGATTTGCTCCGGAACATTATGCTTTTGAGCTATCTTTAAACTTTCTTTAAGTCGAATTTCTGCATCCTTATATTCATTTTGTTCCAGCAATGCCACCCCCAGATTAATGAGAACATCAGAAATAATTTTAGGATCCCCGAGTTGTCTTGCATTTTTAAGTATTTCTTCAAGCATAACCTCTGCTTCCTCATTCTTACCTTGATGAATATAAACATGTCCTATGCTATAATTGCAAATGATCTTACCTCTTTCAGAATTAATTTGATTATTGTAAGCCAATGAAAGGCGAAAATTTTCCAAGGCTTCTTCAAACATGCCCTGAGCTTTGTAACAATCCCCAATATTTTGATGGTTTATGGCCAGACCTAGTTTATTTCCCAAATCGGCTTCCAACTCCAGCGATTTTGAAAATTTCTCAATTGCCTGTTGATACTGCCCAAGTTTTCTATAAATATTTCCTACACCGTTTAAGGAAACATTAATGCTCCGTTTGATATTTCGGGAAGGATTTTCAACCGTTTCTGCAAGTAACAAAGCTTCTTGGTAATACTTGAGTGCTGTTTTGACCTCATCGGTTCTAGTGTAGATTACGCCAAGCATGTTTTGACTATAAACCTTAAATTCCAGATTATTTGATTCAGTTGCGACATCATAGGCTTCTTGGTGCAGGTTTATGGCCTTGGTGAATTGAGAAAAGTCACGATATTTGCGGCCAAGTTGATTTAAGGCATAGGATTGGCCACTATGAAATTCTTGAATTGCTGCCTCCTTGGCAAAATAGCGCATTAACGCAGTATCTTTTCTTACTGGCCTTAAAACAGCATCCAGTTCTGCGTATGTCTTAAGGTCGGTTTTTGTTAGGCTATCAGTAGTTTTCTTAAAAGCGTCAGGTATAATTTGGGCATGTCCTAGTTGTATATAGAACAAGAAAAAAAAGAAAAACCAATATTTTCCTATACCCATGAATTTTGATCTAAAAACTGTATTGTTGAAGTTTGGGGAGAATATTAATAATTTATATCATATCCAAGAAATCTGACTTCTTTTGTCTAGAAACAGGAATCTTATGATTCGAATCAAGAACTACATACCCGTCGGTTTTTAAAAACTCCTTGATCTTATGTAGATTTATGATATATGAATTATGAATTCTAAAAAAGGAATCCTTTGGTAGAAGATCGTTCACTTCCTTTAATTTCTTGGTGAGCACGATTTTCTGTCCGTCAGAAAGAAAAATAGTGCTATAATTTCCATCTGATTCAGCGTAAAGTATTTCGTTGCTTTCCAAGAAAAGTAGTTTACCGTCAGTATTAAAAGTAATTTTTTTATGGAGGGCATTGGCATTGAAGTTCAAAAGGATCTTCTCCAAACGTTCTGAAGAATAATTTCTTGAATTGTACTTTTTGATTTTAACGATAGTGTCTTTTAAGTCATCCGTGTCAATTGGTTTTAAAAGATAATCTATCGCTTCATTCTTGAGAGCCTTAATAGCATATTGGTTATAGGCTGTGGTGATTACTACAGGAAAATTTTTGTTGGTTAATTTTTGGATGAACTGAAAGCCGTCCATAGTTGGCATTTCAATATCCAAGAAAAGACAATCCGGGGTATTTTTCTCCAGATATTCCAAAGCTTCAAAAGGGTCCGTGAAAGAGGCAGTGACCTTAATTTCATTACTGAAATTAGTCAATTCCCAAGATAGACTCTGTAGTGCTTTTATCTCATCATCAACAATTACCGCTTCAATCATTTTTGAATAGTCGTGTAGTAAGTTACTCAAATATAAAATTAAGTTGATAGCATTCCACTTTAATTTGTGTCAATGGAAGTAATTTAAGTATGATTGGAGTGTTTTGGATTAAAGACAGTTAAGATGAATAAATCAAACCAAAAATAAAGTAAAATCCTACAAAACAACTAAATACAGTGGGCTCGAATCTTTGGAAGTGCCGATTATACAAAATTTGCCGCCATTTATACATTAAGTTAATTAACGTCAAGATGCATGAAATACATTTGATTAATGAAAATATGTTTTTATTTCCCCCACATATCAATTTAATAACTGATAGGAATAAAAAACGCGCTCATGAAAAAATGTATACTAATGTTTGCTTTATTGGTTATTACTTTGCTAGTTGCCATTGTAATGGAAAAGGATACTGAAATTATTCAAGATCAAGGACAGCTAATAAGTGATAATAATATTGAAACAACATTATTGGACAACAACAAATTTGAGTAATTCAAATATTGAATTGGTATTAAACATCGACCATGTATCACTATATTCTCAAATCATTAAAAATTAGTTTTTGGATTCTGGTTCCTTTGCTATTCATTTCGAATTCCAAAGTCGAGCCTCTTATGATTCCTAATAATTTTGAAGGCAGTTATAGTTTTGAGTCAAATGGGGCAATAGAACATTCATTGCAAGGCAAAGCTTCTTTTAGTACCAATACGAAATCTTCAAATAACGGCACTCCTTTTTCGACCTTGTCCCTAAAGTTTGTAAATAATCAGAAATCCTTAGAGCATACAATTCAATTTATTATCTCAGAACAGAATAGATCAGATGCAGTTGCTGCCGGAAAGTATGGAATTAAGGATAATATTGATGGATTTCTTAATAATTTTGATGGGGTGTTTGGTTATGCCAATATTAATGAATTAGGGGAAGAACCTTTTTTCACCACTACGGGCAAAGTTGTTATTAACCGAATTGGCAAAGATGATTTAGAAGGGCATGTTAATGTGACACTGAGTGACAATGATGGTAAGAAGATAATTTTGAAGGGTAATTTTCACGCTATACGGCGAAATTGAAAAGGGCATATTGTATATAATCAAAGGGGTTTACAATTAATATTGTTTATATTTAACTAACTCCCTCCATGTAAAAAACACGAACATTAGACCTGCATTTTTTAATGGAATATGGGTTTATTATATAATAACTGTCAAACAAAAAGGTACGGCCCATTGGGAACACGTCATAATAAAACGTGAAACTGTTCTTGTAGCAGGCCTTTCCGATGAAATGCTGCAAATTGACACCTAATCAACTTGTTGATTTTGGTGTATTGCTCGATTATAGGTTTCGGGGGAACTACCTTGATCAGCACAAAATGTAGTATGAATTGATTTTGAGCATCGGAGGGCCGTACAAGTTTGGCAGAATTGTAATAAGGGATTTTTTATGGTGAATAAATCATTGCAAACGATGGATGGGAGAAAGGCAAAAAGCAATACTGAATCAATAAATTGTTTTTAGTACCTGTAAAATCCATTCGAAATTTTGAAAATCTGGGCCTAGAAAATTAAAAAAGGAATACTGCCCCCTTTATAGATTTTTAACACAACCAATAATACATTTTAACTTTTAAATAAATTTAATATGATGAAAAAAGGATTTTTATTGGCAGGTTGCCTTGCAGTCGTATTTATAGTAGTTAATGCCTGTGAAGTAGCAGAAGAAATTGGCCGCTGTTATGACAATAATGAATGTAGAGATTATGAGGAAGAGGATTCTATGGCCACTGAAAAACAGGTGGAACTAGACTCCTTGGCCATCCGCTCAGTTTCCGATGACGGGTTGGACTGACCTGATATTGAGATGGCTACTTTGTTTAGCCGAAACTTCAAATGTCGTATTGATAATGAATAAACAGGATATGCGGACCTACTAAGGAACAATTGGTCGAAAAAGCCTTGTTTGTAGTGGGTAGCCGATAATTTGTCCGACGATTTAAACCAAAAAGTATTGTTTATTATACTTTTTGGTTTATTTTTTTGGAAGCATTTTTTATTCAAAATTCCATTTTTTCAAAAAGGCAATAAACATAACGACTGGAACTACATTTCAACATCTTGTGTTAAAAACTTTGTGACTGAATTCTAAAAACAACCAAAAAATATCGACTGCATTTTTCCATCTTTGTTAGTCCCTACTGTAAGGTAATTTTCGTCTTACTCAACTAACTTTTAAACGAACAGAATTATGTCCACATCCGTAGAGCCGATTTTACAGGAAAATAAAGACCGCTTTGTGATCTTCCCAATTCAACACCATGACCTTTGGGAATGGTACAAGAAACAAGAAGCCTGTATATGGACCGCTGAGGAAATAGATTTACACCAAGACCTTACTGATTGGAACAATAAGCTGAATGATGATGAAAAATATTTCATCAAACATATATTAGCCTTTTTTGCCGCATCTGATGGAATTGTAAATGAAAACTTGGCCGAGAATTTTGTGAATGAAGTACAATATTCAGAGGCCAAATTTTTCTATGGCTTTCAGATAATGATGGAGAATATCCACTCTGAGACCTATTCATTATTGATCGATACCTATGTGAAGGATGAAAAGGAAAAAGACATTCTTTTTAATGCCATTGAAAATTTTCCTGCAATAAAGAAGAAGGCTGATTGGGCACTTAAATGGATTGAGTCTCCAAGTTTTGCAGAAAGATTAATTGCCTTCGCAGCTGTTGAGGGTATCTTTTTCTCAGGTTCATTTTGTTCTATTTTCTGGTTGAAGAAAAGGGGTTTAATGCCTGGATTGACCTTCTCTAATGAACTTATCTCAAGAGATGAAGGTATGCACTGTGACTATGCGGTGCATCTACACAAGAACCACATTATAAACAAGGTTCCTAAAGCTCGTATAACCGACATTCTAGTTGATGCATTGAATATTGAGCGTGAATTCATAACCGAGTCCTTACCTGTGAGTTTAATTGGCATGAACTCCAAATTGATGACCCAGTACCTTGAGTTTGTGACCGATAGGCTATTGGTTGAACTTGAATGTGATAAAGTGTACAATTCTACCAATCCTTTTGATTTTATGGATATGATCTCACTACAAGGAAAGACCAATTTCTTTGAAAAGAGGGTTTCAGAATATCAAAAAGCGGGTGTTTTAAATAAGGATAAGGACGAAGGCGCCCAAAAAATCAGTTTCGATGCTGATTTTTAGCAATTGTTAAACCAAAGGACCGGAATTACCACATTGGTTTAATCCTAATTAAGAGTTAATAACCTACACAAAAGACCTAAAAATGGCAATCCCTTTTTAGGGGTATAACGAATTGACTAAACACTATTAACTAAATAAACAAAACTAGACAAATGTATGTAGTAAAAAGAGATGGAAGAAAAGAGCTGATAATGTTCGATAAGATCACAGCTAGAGTACGAAAACTATGTTATGGTCTTAACGGGCTTGTAGACCCCTTAAAGGTGACCATGAGGGTCATTGAAGGTTTGTATGACGGCGTGAGCACATCTGAATTGGATAATTTGGCGGCAGAGATTGCAGCGACAATGACCACAACGCACCCTGACTATGCAAAATTAGCGGCTCGAATATCTGTTTCAAACCTACATAAAAACACTAAAAAATCCTTCTCAGAAACTATGAAGGATTTATATACCTATGTAAATCCAAGAACTGGAAAAAAAGCACCTTTATTGTCAGATGAAGTATATAAAGTCATTGCTGAAAATGCAGAAGCCTTGGATTCCACAATAATTTATAATAGGGATTTCGGCTATGATTATTTTGGTTTTAAAACTTTGGAACGCTCTTACCTATTAAAATTGAATGGCAAGATTGCTGAACGTCCCCAACATATGTTAATGCGTGTTTCCATCGGAATTCATTTAGATGACTTGGATGCGGCAAAGGAAACCTATGAGTTGATGTCCAAAAAGTACTTTACCCATGCAACGCCTACACTCTTCAATTCGGGTACTCCAAAACCACAGATGTCGTCCTGTTTCCTTTTGGCTATGAAAGATGATAGTATAGATGGTATCTACGATACGCTAAAACAAACAGCCAAGATTTCACAATCTGCAGGGGGTATTGGTTTATCTATACATAATGTAAGAGCTACAGGCTCTTATATTGCCG
Organism: Maribacter sp.; assembly: GCA_024228355.1. Taxonomy (GTDB): domain Bacteria; phylum Bacteroidota; class Bacteroidia; order Flavobacteriales; family Flavobacteriaceae; genus Maribacter_A. Next base: position 27,197 of record JAAETN010000564.1, read on the forward strand.
GTACCAATGGTACATCTAATGGTATAGTACCAATGTTACAGGTATTTAACGATACAGCCAGGTATGTGGATCAAGGTGGTGGTAAACGCAAAGGTAGTTTTGCGATTTATATGGAACCCTGGCATGCAGACATCTATGAGTTTTTAGAACTTAAAAAGAACCATGGGAAAGAAGAAATGCGTGCACGCGATTTATTTTATGCCATGTGGATTTCTGATTTGTTCATGAAAAGGGTAGAGGCCAATGAAGATTGGACATTGATGTGTCCTAATGAGTGTCCAGGTCTTTTTACAAACCACAGTGAGGAATTTGAAAAACTATATTTAGGCTACGAAACTGCAGGAAAAGGTCGTAAAACAGTTAAAGCACGAGATCTTTGGGAAAAAATATTGGAATCCCAAATCGAAACGGGTACACCTTACATGCTGTATAAAGATGCTGCGAACCGTAAGAGTAACCAGAAAAACTTAGGAACTATACGTTCTTCGAATTTATGCACTGAAATACTTGAATATACTTCTCCAGATGAAATAGCGGTCTGTAACTTGGCTTCTATTGCCCTACCCATGTTCATTAAGAATGGGGCATTTGATCATAAAGAACTGTTCAAGGTTACTAAACGCGTAACCAGGAACTTGAACAGGGTTATTGATCGAAACTACTACCCTGTAAAGGAAGCTGAAAACTCAAATTTAAGGCACAGACCTATTGGCCTGGGAGTTCAAGGTTTGGCAGATGCATTCATCTTATTACGTCTACCCTTTACCAGTGATGAAGCTAAAAAAATGAATCAAGAAATATTCGAAACCTTATATTTTGCAGCTGTTATGGCTTCTATGGAGGCTGCCAAAGAAGAAGGCACTTATTCTTCATACGAAGGTTCTCCAATTTCTCAAGGTGAGTTTCAACATAACCTTTGGGGCATAAAAGACGAGGAACTTTCAGGACGTTGGGATTGGGCTAAATTGCGTAAAGAAGTTAAAAAGAACGGTGTTCGTAATTCTTTATTAGTAGCGCCTATGCCAACAGCATCAACTTCCCAAATTTTGGGCAACAATGAATGTTTTGAGCCTTATACTTCCAATATCTATACTCGTAGAGTGCTTTCTGGTGAATTCATCGTTGTGAACAAGCATTTATTGGAAGATTTAGTAAACTTAGGTATGTGGAATGAGAATATGAAGCAAGAACTTATGCGTGCTAATGGGTCTATTCAACATATTGAGACAATTCCGCAGGATATCAAGGATTTATATAAAACGGTTTGGGAACTCAGTATGAAAGATATCATAGATATGAGTCGCCATAGGGGTTACTTCATCGATCAGAGTCAATCTTTGAATCTATTTATGGAAAATGCCAATTATTCCAAATTAACATCAATGCATTTTTATGCCTGGAAGAGTGGATTAAAAACGGGAATGTACTATTTAAGGACCAAGGCCGCCGTTGATGCAATAAAATTCACCTTGGATAATAGTAAAAAGCAGGAAGCGCCTGTTGAGGAAGAGGCTGCAATGGCTGTTGCAGCAACCCCTGATGCCACAAATGCCATCGAAGTGAAATCCAGTCCAGCAACTGCAACCAAGCAACAAGAATTGGATATACAACCTATGACTCCGGCAGAAATGAAAGAAATGATCGCTAAAGCCAAAGAAGGCCAGGCAGACGATGACTGCTTAATGTGCGGTTCTTAATTAATAACGAGCCTTGTTCGGAATGTCATAAAATTTATTGCAAAGAAAAACCCAACAATTTGTTGGGTTTTTCTCTATATCGAAGGTTAATTCAGTTTTATTGGCCTGAATTTGTATGGTAAAAGACTATAAGACCACAATCGCTCTATTCAAAGAATGATGGAGTTTTATAATTCAAAGATTTTGTTAGTCCTCAATATAATAAGGCTTTATTACCGTTGAAAAGATATAAGCTGCAACGTAAATAAATAATATAATAATGTAATTATCCATATCCTGTTGAAATGTTCTATAAAGTATATACGCAGTAATAACTTAAATCGACGTCTAATTTTTATTTATTGCGTAAAATAAATGTTAAAAAATAATAGTACTGGTTTTTATCCCACTTTTGATTCAAACCTGCCTTGCAAAAACCGCTGCAAGGATGCTAAAACTGATTTGTTGGGATATTCATGACAAATTGCAACCCTCTTTTTTGATTTGACGTTTGCCCGGATAACAACTTTCTAAATGGAAAGTTAAATGTGGAATAAATTATTTCATTGTTTCAATTCCCGTTTTTGATATAAATGAAAACCAAGCTTTGAAACCAAAAGCAGTGCGATATAAATGGGGAGAACAAGGAGATATAAGTCCATACCTAAACTGAACGGTAAAACACTGAAGAGATTGTATTTTTTTCGATGAAGAGCAACCAAACCAAGAAAATTTTCATATCAGAAATATCCATGACTCACAAAAGCTTTTCATATCTTTAATAGTAGTTATATTTTAAAATAAAATTCCTCGGATTAAACACAGAAATCATGAAAATGGATAGAATATTGTTATTGTTGGTATTATGTTCAATACTAGTAAAAACACTAAGTGCACAGGATAATTATGTGCCAACACAAGAAAATTTGGAAAATCGTCAGTGGTTTCAAGACGCCAAATTTGGGATGTTCGTTCATTGGGGTGTTTATAGCGTTTTAGGTGGAGGTGGCGATGCAGGAATTGCTGAGTGGATCATGCAGAACAAAAAAATTCCCATAAAGCAGTATGAAAAAATACCATCATTTTTTAACCCAATAAATTTCGATGCGGCAGAATGGGTTCGAATGGTAAAGAATGCCGGAATGAAGTATATTACTATAACCAGCAAACACCATGACGGGTTTGCCATGTACGATTCAAAGATTTCAGATTATAATATTGTGGATAAAACACCCTATGGTAAGGATGTTATCAAAAT
>JAAETN010000565.1 GCA_024228355.1 Maribacter sp.
AATTCCAGCAGGTGCTTTGGTTATGTCAAAGACTGGGTGGTAAAGAAAATCCGTAGAAATCTTATGCGTGCTAGAAAACGAGGTGGCTTCGGCTGGAACAGGTGGAGTAGAAATTGGATATATAATACTCTGAAGTTATTCAATAACTACAGAATTGTACGATACCAAGCTTGAAAGTGCTGCCAGATCGATAGGTCTCATAAGCCGTTAGAAGAAGTTAATAGGAAAGCGTAGTGCGGGAAAACCGCATGCTGCGTTTGACGAGGCGGGAATTGGAAACGGGCATTGTTGTACCGCGCCAGTTCTCGACCCTACCTTAGGAGGGAATCGCGCAGCAATGCCCGTGACCTATCCGGTGTTGTTTTCAAATCAGTACCCAGCCGTGTATGACACCAACCTTTCCCAACTTTTGTTACAGACTTATAACATGTTTTGTTATTTTGTTATAACAAAACGTAATTCTAAAATTTAGCCATACTCATTAACCTTTCATTGTACATAGGCTTACAAATCTGCTGTTTTCAAAAAGCAAAAGGTATTGTATTTGCTACCTTCAATCTTAGAGTTATTTTAAATAAAATAGCCATCAAAATAATTAGTAAGGAAAACAATGGTAACGGTTCGGGAGACAGGAACATTAGCTAAAAATTAAAGCAATAAGGGGGGGGGGGTGATATCAGTGGGCATTTAAAATAAAAATACAGTATTTGCATTAACATTTAAAGAAGAGGGTTACTAGACTTTTCAAAAAAAGGAGAAGGTTATGAGAGAAGAAAAAATAAATGAAATAGGTAAAATTGGTTTTGAGTTTGACAAAAAACAACTCGGAGATATTGCCAATGCTGGCAAGCTTGGAGATTTCGTCGAGAAGGCAACTAGTCTTTTTCGACAAAATTTGAAAGCAGAATTGGTAAACAGCGCTTCATCAGGTTCAACTTCTTTTGCCCGTTATGATGATTGGGAATTTGGCACTGTAGGACCAATACCTCCTAACTGGCCTCTTTTTGAGGAATTGGAATCAATAGTTAGTAGAATTAAGAATATAGAAGTTCTTGTCAATCTCAATAATCTCAAGGAGCTCTCCCAAGGCCGACGATAGTTTGGCTACAACTTCTTGTTACTCAGATGGTGGTTCATGCGAAATAGAACAGCATGAACCACCATTTCTAATGGGAGTATTGAATGAAAAAAAATCTGAAAGATAATTTTATTGATTTTGTAGATAGAACAGGGAGCCTCTTGATTCATCTGCTTGATAGATGCAATTTGCTTTGCAAACACTGTTATCTCAATGCGTACGAAAATGGAAAACATGTATTGCCGCTAGATTTAGTAAAACGTACCATAGATGAAGCAAACGAATTAGGCATTAAATCAGTACAGTTAAGTGGCGGTGAACCTTTTCTTTACCCTCACATCTGTGAGGTTTTAAAATCAACAATAGGCAAAAATTTTATAGTTACCATATCAACGAACGGAACACTCATAGATGATGAATCTGCAGCATTGCTAGCCGAAACACACGCTCACATTGTGACAAGTATAGATGGTCCAGAAGATTATCATGATATGTTTCGGGGGAGGAAAGGTAGTTTTGCCAAAGCTGAGGATGGTATTGCACGTTTGGTTGACCTTGATATCCCTGTTAAAATTGTTACAACTGTTTGTAAGGATAGCTTAAAATATATCAGTTGGTGTGCTGATTGGGCTTACAAAATAAAAGCAAAAACCATTCAGTTTCAGCCACTTGAAAACATTGGTAGAGGAAAAGGGATAGAAAATAAACGGCTACTGGAAGAAAGTCTTCATGATCTATTCATCCATGTGAATGATCTTGCAGTGTTTTATGCTCCCAAAGGTTTGCAAATTAAGATGACCTACAAAAGCAGAGACCTCATGATTGCTCATCCATGTACTGCATTTGTTTGTAATGGCGAAGGCTGTCATCGTGGAGTAGAAGAAGAGCTAAAAAAGATTGTTATCAGGGAAGATGGTTCGATACTTCCAGAACTTGTTGATATTGATAAACACTTTTCTATAGGCAACCTTTTTAACGACACTCTTAAAAACAATCTTTTGATTTATCTGAATGAAGGCTACCCTAGATTTGATCGCTTGTGTCGGGAGGTATATAGTGATACGGTTCTCAATAATCCGTCCCCTTTGATCCCATGGAATGAAATATTAACGGAGCGGAGTAGAACATTTAGGTAATTAGCGATTGATCATTCTTTTTCAAATTCTCTGATGTTACAGAATAGGATATTTTGTGTCAAATCTGACAATCATATCAGTTATTTTCTTAATTACGTCAATGTTTCATTATAGCGTTTCATCTCCTATTTTGTATATAATACGCTGAATATGATCGTCCGATAAGGGCAACTTTCTAACTTTTGTTATGAGCTTCTAACAAAACGTAATCCTGGAAATTTAGTCAATATCATTATCTCTTTATTTTGTCCGTACTTGCAAGCCTTTCTGTTTTCAAAGATGAAAATGGCATTGTAGTTGCGCTGATGTAGTTTTGTGGATGATCAACCGTGCTATTTTAAATTAGAGCAAGGGGACAATATTCGTATTAACTTTACATATAGTATTATTTGTGCTGCGTGTGTTAGGTTCCGTATAAGAGGAAACGGTATCTAAAGTTGTGCAATTCAAAAACTACTTATTTTATTAGCTTGTATAAAGCAATTTTAAACCGGCTATTGCTAAAACTGACGAACAATAAAAAGAAAGAGAGGTAAATAGTGAAACCATCAATTGTTAAAGTGTCTTATATTTGCGTTATTAT
>JAAETN010000566.1 GCA_024228355.1 Maribacter sp.
TCCACTCATAAAAGTAACAATGCCTAGCAGAATCATTAGGTAAACCGTTCCTTTTAACCTCGATAGATTATTTTGACTCATCATCGTTTTTTATCAATAAGTTGTATTCACTTACTTTTCAAATGAATGCCAACGGTTTCATGGAGGGTTTGTCCGGAACGAACCATTAAGAATATTCCGATGCAAAAGTGGCGCTACGGATATTGTTGGCATTGAGAGCGTTAATGGGTTGTCTAAAATTAATTAATTATTATTAAACCGGGGATGACAATCGAATCTCTTATATAAAATTGATGATTTACATAAGGAGTAATTCAGGTTTACACCAGTAAAAATCTTATTCCTTTATAATTTTCCATTTGAGGAAATGATATAAAATTACGGGCCAAATTGCTTGGGGCTTATGTTGTAACATCGTTTTGACTCGATGTTAGGTTAAAGCTGTAACTCATAGTAGTTGAATTTTTACCACACTAAACTGTAAGAATCACTTGTTTTTTAGTTTATCCTTGCCTCAACTCAATCAGGATGCAATTCAAGTTCCTCCAACGATTTATTCTTCGTTTCATTTAGGGTCTTTTTAAAAATGATATACCCTAATAAGGTCATTGCTGAGAAAAAAGCAAAACAATAACCAATGCCTAAGTTCTCTTTAAATTGCCCAACAATAATTGGAAAAAGAAAAGTGATGGAGGCATTAATCAGCCAATTTGAAAATGACGCCAAAGCCATTCCTTTTGCCCTAATCCTATTGGGGAAAATTTCGGCAAAAAGCACAAAAACGGTTGCTCCCATTGAAGATGCAAAAGATGCTACAAATCCAATTAATAATACTAGTTTAAACACACCATTTTGTTGACCGCTAATAAATGAAAAGGCAAACAGACCTAAAAAAACAAACATGCTTATCATACCTGTTAGCAACAGCTTCTTTCGTCCAATTTTGTCAATTAATAACATGGCAATAATGGTGAAAATTAGGTTTGTTAGCCCTAATACAGCAGTTTGTCCTATAGCTGAATTTGTTGAGTAACCAGCCATTCTGAAAATATCAGTGGCATAATACATCACAATGGCTATTCCGGTAAATTGGCTAAATAGACCAATGGCTATTCCCATTAAAGCAAACTTGTAATTCTTTTTACTCAAAAGTCTTACTTGTTTGTTTTCTGTTTCATCCTGAATAGTTTCTTGAATTTCGGTGATGGTTTTTTCAGGGTCGTTGTTCGGATCAATAGACAATAATACTTTTCGGGCATCGTTCGGTTTACCTTTTTGAACTAACCAACGAGGACTTTTTTGAACAAGGAATAGCATTATGAAAAATGCAGAAGCCGGCATTATTTCAGAGATAAACATCCAACGCCAGTTATTCTCGCCGATATCCACAAGGCTATAGTCAACCATAAATGCCAACAGTATCCCAACCACGAGTGACAATTGAAAGGTCATTACTAAACGGCCCCGAAATGCAGTAGGCGACACTTCAGAAATATACATAGGTGAAAGTACAGAAGCCGCTCCAACTGCTAGGCCACCTAGAAATCTATAAAAGATAAATGTATTAATATGATTTGCTAATCCTGAACCAATAGCAGACACTCCAAAGAGCACGGCTGTCAGTATCAGTAGTTGCCTTCGGCCATATCGATCAGCTGGACCACCTATTATAATAGCTCCAATTATACTACCTACCAAGGCTGAACTAACAGCCCATCCCACCATGGTTGGATTCAATTTAAAATAAGCTGTAAAAAAAGGTAATGCACCATTTATAACCGCTGTATCAAAACCGTAAAGCAACCCGCCAATAGCCGCTACTACTGCGCACAGTAAAACTTTTTTATTCATGTTATTTGTTTAGCACTTCACCATAGGCGTCACCTAAAATATCCCATACTTTTTTAGGTTCGGGAGCTGATAGAAATGTTCCCTGACCGGCTCTGTAAGTCCATGAGAAAATTGAGTCAACACCTTCTTGAGCATATATTCTTACAATTTCCTTTATGGTATTCAAATCTTCAGGAGAACGGAAAAAAGATTGTATCCATCGTTGTGAAGGTTTACTATTTGCCTTAGCCAGCTCTACGGTTTTTTTTGCCAGATTACGATGAGCAATTAAAGGGTCGTTTCCATCTACCAAAATGGATGTCGAAAAAACATCATACATGGGATTAAAGGCTATTTGCTCCCATTCATCGAAACCTCTGGCATGGCTTGAGTAGAAATGATTGTCGGCAGGTAATGAACATTGGGTGACGCTCAGTTTTGGGTTAATCGATTTAACGATCCTACTGCCTTCTGTTAAAATCTCATTTGCCTGATCAAATCTAAATTTTAATACTGTTTTGGTCAGTGTTTTGGGCATTTTATACCCATACTTATCTTTGAAAATCTTTTGGGTAATTGGATTGCGACAGCTGAAATCCGTAGTGCTCTGATAGCTAATTGGGTAAACTGGCATGGCATAATGAGGTTCGTCCCAAAAGAAACCATCGGCATCACAAGTTCGAGCTAAATCAGCCAAAATATTCCAAAAATATTCACGAAAAGCTGGTGAACTTGGAGAAGCTGCGGCCAAGGGCTCATTAGTCAAGGCTGACCATTGCCTGTCGTTTATACTACATTCCTGTAAAAATACAGACGGGGGCTCTCCACCAAAAAACTTACCAATGCCCCAAGTGTTTAAATATACTTTTAAACCTGCTTTTTTTGCTTCATCAATAATTTTGGGTATAGTGGGTTTCCAAAAAAACAAATCGAACTCGGTAAGTGCTAAAAGTATTGCGGAACAATTATGAGCTTTTATTTCTTTAAAGTCCTTACGGGCGTGTTCCGGATAGGAAATACCGTAATAACTTACTCCTGTTTCTGTTACCATATTGATAGTTTTTATTATAAAAATTTAACACGTGAATTGTATTTTTCCCTCAAGGCTTTGTTTTTTTCATCACCCCCAGGAATGTTGGCACTAGACCATATAGGTGCTTCTATGCCACGTGCAACACATTCTTTTATACACTCTATTTCAAGGCGGTGGGCTATATAAAAATCAATAGTGCTGGAAATACCTGATATTGGTTGTTCTAAGCCTTCAACCTTGATTACAGTGTCACCATAAGGAACAAAATTCTGAAGAAATGTTTGGCTAACATCGGATAAGTGATGACCACTTTTATGTCGAATTGGGAAATCTTTAGGGATTTTCTCATTCCAATCGAGTGAAGAAATACCTACAGTATGCGCTCCAACGCGGTTTGCTTCCATTGCACAGTCAATAGTAGGGGCATTAAAACCATAGCTGTGGAAAATCAATACCACATCGTCTTTTCCAATTCCATAATAATTTACTAAGGCATCTCCAAGACCATGCATACGTTCGTGTGTCAAGTACATATACGCCGGAGTTACAGGGTGAATGGCAAAGTCAATCATTGGACATAAATTGGCTAATCCACCAGCACGCCAAAAAAGTTCTTGCATTACCAAGCAAGTATGGCCACCACCACCAAATATGTATATTAAGCGATCATTTTCTATGGCATCGGCCATTAATTTAGCTGCTTTAGCCAGATTTGCAGCTTCATGTTCTTCAAAGTTTTTGGCTAGTTCGTTAAATGTGTCTAGAAATCTTGAATCCATAATTTTATGTTTTAGATTAACCTTAATATTTCGAATATTCGGGTCAAGTGAATATATGTATCATGTTTAAGAATTTAAATATATCAAGTATTTTATATAATATTGTTCAATATAAAATGATAGTATTATATCAAACATGAGTAAGCTAGATAAATTATCTACATGCGATCGGATTATAATCGACTTGGAGGGCATGAATTACCAGTGCATGAAGGTTATAGGTATGTATAACTATTTAGAAATCAAAGGCAAACTAAAAATGCACAGACATTACAATATGCTGGAAATTTGCTATTTGGAAAAAGGAGCGCAGCATTATTATGTTAACGGGAAAGATTATTATTTGAAAGGGGGCGATGTATTAGTTACTATGCCTGGAGAAAGCCACGGAACACGAAGTCACTCCGAAGAAAAAGGTAAACTTGCTTGGCTAGTTTTTAGTTCTCCCAAAAAAGATGAGCGGCTGTTAAATTTAACTCATTTAGAATCAAAGTATATAATTGATCAATTGTTATCATTTAAAAGCAAAAGAGTATTTAAAGGAAATAACAATATAGCCAATACACTTCATAGTATTTTTAAGATGAAATCTGAAACTGATGAAGTTCTTAAACGGATTAAGATTACTAATCTGCTGAATTCATTTTTAATTCAAATAATTGATTGTGGGAAAAGGAGCAATGTACATAGTATTAGTACTGAAATAGATTTAAGTGTGCGTTATATAAACAATAATATCAATGAAGACTTAAATCTAGAGAAATTGGCTAATCGAGCTAATTTATCCTTATCCCATTACAAGTACAAGTTTAAAAAGGAAATGGGGTTTTCACCCGGGGATTTTATCCTGCGCCAGAAAATTGAGAAAGCAAAAAAGCTACTTACTACAGGCGAAAACATAGCTGATGTGGCATATGGTTTAATGTTTTCTTCATCCTCTTATTTTGCTACCGTATTTAAACGCTATACAGGTAAAACTCCTACTTTCTATAAACCGGGTATTCTGAACAGTAAATCAGATTAGTATATTTAAATTTTATTATTGGCCGCGAAACTTGTTCTGAAAAGAGTTTACACTTTTATTTTTGTGGGTGAGAAAAATGCAAATAAATTTCCATCAAGTTCGGACCAACCTGTATACAAAGTAGGAAATTTCCAGTTTTCAAAAGGGGAAGACTGAATTATAGCCAGTGTTGCGTAATCGTACTTTTTAACTTTTCCCTACTAAACTTTTTGAGTTAATATAACTATAAGTCAATAATGATATAATAAATACCCCCAGTATGCTATATGCTATGCTAAACTCAACCAATCCATTTATTGCAGCATATATTCTAACACAACTTAATAATACAATTTCAATTATTGTTGGTATAAGAATCCATCTTCGGTCATTGGGTTTTCTGTCAGCTATCAATAATAATATCCCCCAAGATACTGCCACAACTGAAATCAATCCCATTGGATAAACAAATTTGGTCAGTCCAACTCTTTCCGGA
>JAAETN010000567.1 GCA_024228355.1 Maribacter sp.
CCCGGAAACTTCCACTATGCCACCTGTTACTGCGCGAACATCGAGATTTACAACATCCAGTCCGGCTTTAATTTGGGCGCCTTCCTGTGTACGTATTTCAAGATGGTCTTGTTTGATGAGTTCATTACAGACGATTTTGGCTCCTTCGTTGCCATCAATGACATCTAGATGCTTGTAAAAAACCTCAATGAAGGTATCTTCACCTGTGAACTTTTTTTCTAATTGCATTCTCAACTTCAAAACTCCATCGTCATTCACAACCTTAATATCATAAACATTTTCACCTTTAATGGTTATCCTGTTTTCATCTGATTTGATCAGATTAACTTCAATTAAATCGAAGACTTTAATTTTATTAAAGTCCCCTACTTCTTTGTCAATCATTCTTTGGGCTGAGGCGGTCAATGAAATTATGACCGCAAAAAGGAAAAGTATTCGTTTCATCGTTGTTCTTTTTGATTTCTTTAAAGATTGAAATTAAGAATGATTGTTACAGTTTTCAAAAAAAAATTCCGATCATAAATCGGGATTTTTTTTATGCTTGCATTATCTTCTCTTGATGGTTTATTGATTCTTGGTGAATGGCCTTGAACATTTTAAGAACAAACTCCTCACTCAATCCTTTTGATTCTCCTTCAAGTATCATAGCGCCTAGAATCTGGTTCCAACGATTGCTTTGCAGAACAGCGACATTTTTTCGCTTTTTAAGCTTCCCAATCCCATCAGACACCTTCATTCGCTTACCAAGGTTTTCAATCAATTGATTATCGATTATATCGATCTGTGCCCTTAAGTTGCTTAAACTTTTCTTGTATTCAGCCTCTTCGTCTGTTTCTTTTCTTATGCGCAGATCATTCATGATCTGAACCAATGTTTTAGGAGTTACCTGCTGAGCAGCATCGCTCCATGCATTTTCAGGATCATGATGTGTTTCTATAATGAGCCCATCAAAATTAAGATCCAAAGCAGTTTGTGAAACATCAAAAATCATATCCCTATTCCCAGTTATATGCGATGGGTCATTGATTATTGGCAAATCAGGAAATTTGGTTTGTAATTCAATTGCCAACTGCCATTCTGGAATATTTCTATACTTGGATTTCTCATAGGTTGAAAATCCTCGATGGATCACGCCCAATTTTTTGATGTCTGAACTATACAATCTTTCTACAGCTCCCAACCACAATGACAAATCGGGATTCACAGGATTTTTGACCAGTACGATCTTGTCAGTTCCTTTTAAAGCATCGGCGATTTCCTGGACAATGAACGGACTAACCGTTGAACGAGCCCCTACCCATAATAAATCTATGTCATGCTCTAGTGCTAATTCAACATGGGCTCTATTCGCAACCTCAGTGGCCGTCTTTAGTCCAGTCTCTTCTTTCACTTTTTGTAACCATTTAAGGCCCAAAGCTCCAACTCCTTCAAAATTGCCCGGTCGTGTTCTCGGTTTCCAAATACCCGCACGATAATAGTTTACATCAGTATCTTTTAGTTCGTGTGCGATCTTCAAGACCTGTTCTTCCGTCTCTGCACTACATGGCCCTGCAATGACCAAGGGATGATTTAATCCTAAATCATCCAACCATGTTCTCATTTGTTTTGAATTCTCCATTTTAGTATTCTATTATTTGTTTAATGGTATGCCCTTTAATATTTCCTTTATTTTATTCGTATTGTTCATTTCATTATAAATGCCCTTGTAATCATCGTCAAGTAATAATTGCTTGAAATCTTCTAAATTTTGGATGTATTCTTCCAAGGTTTCCACTACATTTTCTTTGTTCTGCTCAAAAATTGGTGTCCACATAGCAGGTGAACTTTTTGCCAATCGAACGGTACTTTCAAAACCACTACCCGCCATATCAAAGATATCCCGCTCATTTTGTTCCTTATCAATAACTGTTTTACCTAACATAAAAGAACTTATGTGTGATAAATGGGAGACATAGGCAATGTGCTTGTCATGCGCTTCTGGATTCATATACCTAATTCGCATACCCAATTGCTGATATAACGCTAATGCCTTTTCTTGAAGCTTGAAAGCAGTTTTCTCAACCTCACAGATAATATTGGTCTTACCTTGGTACAAACCATCTATTGCTGCTGATGGTCCTGAAAATTCTGTACCGGCAATTGGGTGACAAGCCAAAAAGTTTCTTCTCTTTGGATGATTTTCCAAACTCTTACATAACGCGGACTTTGTTGATCCGGCATCCATAACCAGACAATCATCATTTACTTCACCCAATATTTTTGGAAGCTCTGTTATCATTACATCAACTGGAATACCAACAATTACAATATTGGCAAGGTTTAGATCATTATAACTCGATTTTACATCGATTAAATCCAAAGCCAATGCTTCCTCTAGGTGGGAAGTGTTGGTATCTACCCCATAAATCTTGGAATTTGGGTTCAACCTCTTTATGTCCTTGGCCATAGAACCCCCAATTAATCCAATACCGATTATAAATACATTCATTTTTACTCCCCTAAGGCCCCGCAAGAGGCAATTCCATTGATTTATTCTTTAACTACCAATCTTAACACATGATTCTTAACTAACAACTCGTAATTTAAAACCTATCTAGTGCTTCTTTAATTTTTTCGACTTTGACACATAGAGAAAACCGTATATATCCTTCACCATTACTCCCAAATATAGTACCTGGAGCAATGAAGATGTTCTTCTCATAAAGAATATTATCTATAAACTCTTCTGAGGCCAAAGCTCCTTCGGGTAATTTTGCCCAAACGAACATCCCAACTGCGTTTTTATCATAAGTACATTGCAATTTATCGGCTATTGTGAACAATAAAGCCCTTCGACTTTGATACACCTTGTCCAATGATTTAAACCATTCTTCTCCGCTTTTCAAGGCAGCAATGGCCCCTTTTTGTATACCATAGAACATTCCAGAATCCATATTGCTTTTTACCTTCAAAATTGCATTGATATGATCTGATTTACCCAGAACCATACCAACACGCCAGCCGGCCATATTAAATGTCTTACTCAATGAATTTAATTCCAAAGCAACTTCTTTTGCTCCTGGAATACTCAAAATACTTAAGGGATTATTACTTAAAACAAAACTGTAAGGATTGTCATTGACAACTAAAATGCTATTCTTTTTAGCAAACTCGATTAATTGTGACAATTGCTTTGTATCTGCAGTTGCCCCGGTTGGCATATGCGGATAACTCACCCACATAAGTCTTACCCTGGACAAATCTTGTTGTTGCAAAGCCTTTAAGTCAGGAAACCAACTATTTTCCGCATACAAGTTGTACAATTTAGGTACTCCTCCCACTAATTTTGTGACCGAAGTGTATGTTGGATATCCGGGATTTGGAATCAAAACCTCATCTCCTTTGTTTAAAAAAGCCAAACTAATGTGCATGATGCCTTCTTTGGAACCCATTAAAGGTAAAATCTCTGTATTTGGATCAGTGGCAACGCCAAATTTGGCTTGATAGAAGTCAGCAATGGCTTCTCGTAATTCCAACAATCCCTGATAACTTTGATATTGGTGCGCCCCGGCTTCTGATATCGAATTTTGAATGGAACTTATTACCTCTTCTGATGGAATCAAATCTGGACTACCGATACCCATATTAATAATGGGCTTACCATCGGCTATAAGTCCTCGGACCTCCCTTAGTTTTTTTGAGAAGTAATATTCTTCAACTGTTTTTAGTCTCTCAGCAGTACGAATCATATTCTGGCGTTTTTATATTCACCCAAAACCCTAAAGTCCTCAGACATAATATTCAAAAGCGATTTGGCTTTGGCAAAATTATCATATTCGTCGAATGTAACATCAACAAAAAAGGCATATTTCCAAGGTGCTTCAATAATGGGCAATGACTGTATTTTAGTCAAGTTCAAATTACAATCGCTCATTACATTCAATACCGTCGCCAAACTTCCCCTCTTGTGATCTGTAACAAATCGTAAAGATGCTTTGTTGATCTCATTCTTAGGTAATTCCTTGTTCTTGGTCTTTACTATAATAAATCTTGTGGAATTGTTCTTTATAGTTTGTATTTCAGATGCAATAATCTCCAAATCATATAAATTGGCAGCCACTTTTGGTGCGATAGCCGCAAGACCTTTCAATTGCTTATCATGAATTTGTTTTGCAGTCTCCGCAGTATCTACGTCCTCAACCATTTTTATATGGGGTTTTGTCTTCAAAAACTCCCTACATTGCAAAAGTGCCATTGGATGTGAGCGTACCTCTGTGATCTCATCAATAGTTTGTCCTTTGAGTCCCATTAGATTATGATGGATGTTTAAGTAGTGCTCTCCGATAATGTGCAAATTCTTATCATAAACAAGTGCGTAATTGGGGATTATAGAACCTGCAATAGAATTTTCAATGGCCATTACCCCCTTATCGGCGGTTGAATCAAGTAAACGGTCAACCAACCCATGAAAAGACATACACTCTACCAAGTCAATATCTTTATTAAAATATTCACGAGTTACTTGGTGGTGATTAGATCCTTTGATACCCTGTATTGCTATTTTTAAATTCATTGTTATTCTATTATCCGTAATAAATCAACATTTTAATAACAAAAAAAGTCCCGTTTTTCACGGGACTCAATGTTATATTTTGCTTACAATACACTACAACAGCCCCGTTTCTCTTTTAAAAAAGAAGAAAAAATAAAAACCGTTATAGAAATACTGCTTCGTCATTTTATTACTAAATCTAGGGCTAAGGTAGTTATTAAATTTAAAAATCAAATTTTACGTTCGTATTTTTTTGTTTTTTTCATACAAAGTACATTTCATTAAAGAATTCTCCTTAAAAAGCATTGTTTATTAAGAATTGTCAATAATTATATCTATAGATTTATCCAATATATCCTGTATGCCCGGATTCGTACAATTGATTAAAACTGAGAATATCATTTGTTCCTTTGGATAAATAAAGAGGTTGGAATAGGCTCCAACGCCATTCCCAACATGGCCGTAAAATTCCCTTCTATTCTTATCCTCACTTACTTGCCAGCCCAAACCGTAATAAGTCGGATTTCCATTTATAATTCCAGAAGTTAAAAACCCTGAATTAACAGCTTTATCCAAAACTTCATTGCTCAAATAAGCCTGTCCGAATTTGGCGATATCATCTGAAGTTGATAAATAACCACCTCCCGCTAATTTGTAATGATTATTAACGGAAATGGCCTTTCGAAAGCCCAATCTATGTTTGGAATAGAATGTTGCTAACTGATGGGACTCATTTCCTAAGGTCTCGACTCCGCTCGACCTAACAGTTTCATTAAACGTCTTTGTTAAGTCTAAAGGCTTCAAAACTTTACTATGTACATACTTTTCAAAGGGAATACCACTGGCCTCTTGCATGGCCAATGAAACCAAAACCCAATCATAACTATTGTACAGATAATCACTACCTGGCTTAAAAAGCAGCTCGTCATCCTTAAAGATCTGCAAGCTATCTTTTATGGAATAGGCTTCATTCAATCCGTACTCCTTACCTCGATACCCTCTAATTCCTGCTGTGTGACCAGCTAATTGACGAATAGTGAAATCATATTCTTTCTTAGGGAAATAGGGAACATAATCATAAAGCGAAGCATCTAGGTCTATAATTCCGTCAGCTACCATATTTGCTAGTGCGGTTGCGGCAATGTTTTTGGAAACACTCGCTATTCTGAAAATAGTTTGTTTGGGATTCACCTCAATTTCCCTCGCAATATCGGCATACCCATACCCTTTTTGAAAAAAGAGTTTTCCCTTATTTAGGACCGTAATGGCCAAACCGGGAATCTTTCTTTCCTTAATTAAAGATTTAAGTAATTCATCGGCTTTCTGAATTCCTGGCAAGTGACCCTTGGGTGCTGCATCTTTTTTAGAGCTAAACAAGCTTTTCAGATATGTTAGAACAGATTTCAATTTTTGAAAATTAATCTTCCTGTGTACAATTCCGCAACATCAACCGTTGTCGGCTGATTAAAACTGACAACATCCCCGGTACCTCTAATGACACCCGTAATTGATTGTTGAGGATTAATTTGCACATCATTAGTACCTCTATGATTTAAGCTAACATTGTTCGCTAAAAGACTTTCCGCTTCAATTCGAGAATCTCCGGCCGCCACAGTAATGCTTAAATTCCCCGTATTTCCTTTTAATTTAAAGTATGCAATGCCATTGACTATTACCTCAACATTTTCAGAATCCAATTCCAAATCAAATTCGCCATCGGTAGTCTCAGCTTCAGGATCCGTAAAACTTTCGGAATACAATCGCAACGAAGGATATCCCAATATGCCATCACTTTTTATGGGTAAGCCTGTACTGCTTCGAATCTCAGTTATATTGGGAGAGGTAACATAAATTCTTGTCAACCCATAATCCCTAAAGAAATTGCAGCCATTCCCATTGCGGACAATTAATCGGCTATCTTCCACTTTTGCGGAAATTTCTTTGTGTAAAAATTCCCCGGTTTCGATCTCAACCTTTTGTGTTTCCCCTTGTTTTAGTATTAAAGTAACTTTCTCGAACACCGTAATTTTAGAGAAATCAACTAAATCAACTTCCGTACGTACAGTTTCACCGGCATCTTGAAAACAATCCGGTGCATTCTCGTTATTGCAAGAAAACAACGTCATAATCAATATTATACCTAGGATTTTTTTCATAATCTTACGCCTATACCAAATTCTACAGCCTCGGCCTTTGCACCATGAGATTTTAATGTAATGGCACCAAAGACCTTTTTTCCAAAATATCTTTTCACACCCACCCTATTGTACATCCGCCCTTCAAAATCAAATGGGTAATAAACGTAATAACCCAATTGGGTAATAACTGACATTTTATTAATGAACAATTCATGTCCTAGAAACAATCCAACTCGTTTATAATCATCATCCGCCGAAACCCCATTCTCAGGAAATGAAATGGACTGAAACTCTATCAATTCCTTTAAAAAGTTGGAAAAATATATGTCGCCCCCAAATTGAATGGCACTTTTCCTTCCCAATCTTTTATCTGCATAGGCTGATACAATATAAAAAGGAAATTGGCCCGAATCAATTACATCGCTTTCATTCAGTCCGAATCTAAGTGCCAGATTGTATTTAATAGGTTCTATGATTTTCTCCTTTGGTCCGCTTTTTATATAATCATATGTTTTACCTCCATCCAAATCGTAAATCAATCCTGCGTTCAAAGCAAAGGTATTAGTAGATGTATTTGGCGCCTTAAAATTGGCATTTGAATAATGGACCAATGAAATACCAGCCTTAAATCCCAACCCTTTGAAAATATTCTCTTTATGATAATTGAACATGAGATAGGTAGAGCTGATGAAATGGGAACCATAGGCGTTGTTCCTAAAATTTTCATATTTATTATACGGATTTGAATTGTAAGCAATACCCTGACCTATTCTTAATTGCATGAATCTTTTGAAAAGATAGAAATTGTAGTGTGCATATAATCCAAAATTATGTCCCAAAGTGGAATTGTTCATATTCTGATAAACGAATGAACCTCCTACATCAGGATAATTGAATTCTTCTTGCCATTCTTCATCTCCATAGGTTTTGCGGTTAAAAGCCAAAATCAATCCCGCAGGATGTTCGGAAATAAGATGTGAAATATCGGTATTATGCAGCAGGACAGAACCATAATACTGGTTAATATCCAAAGTGTATTTTTTTGAAACTCCTTCACTGTCCTGTGAGAAGCAAACCGCAAATGATAAAATAAACAAGGAAAGTAATCTTAGGTTCATGAGGTGTAAGGGTACGTTGGAAGCGCTTAATGTACGGCACGAAGTTAATACATTTTGTTTTACACATGGTTTAAAGAACAACCTCCAAAATTGCTTATAAAGGCATTATATGCTTTATAACACCCCTTTTGCTATTGCATGGATATTGTCTGATTTACCCATGGAATAATAATGTAAAACTGGTACTCCTCCCGCTTTCAACTCTTTAGATTGTTGGATAGCCCATTCAACCCCTACTTGACGAACTGCCTTGTTGTCTTTGCAATCATCAACAGCGTCAATTAAATCTTGGGGCAGATCTATACGAAATACTTGGGGCAATAATTGCAAATGTCTTTTCACCGCAACTGGCTTTATCCCAGGTATAATCGGTACATTAATTCCAATTTCCCGTGCTGCTTCAACAAATTCAAAGAACTTTTTATTATCGAAAAACATTTGTGTCACTACATAATCTGCACCAGCCTCGACCTTTTGTTTTAATCGCTTTAAATCGGATTGTAATGATGGTGCCTCTAAATGTTTTTCAGGATAACCGGCAACACCTATACAGAAATCAGCACAATCGTTGGTTTCTATTACTTCGTGGAGGTATTTGCCATGATTCAAATCTTTAATCTGTTTAACCAAGTTAACGGCATATGGATGCCCTCCTTTAGTAGGCTCAAAATATTTTTGCTCTTGCCTGGCATCACCCCTGAGAGCCATTACATTCTGTATCCCCAAATAATGACAATCCACAAGAACATATTCTGTTTCTTCCTTGGTAAATCCGCCACAAAGCACATGTGGAACGGTATCAACTTGATATTTATGTTTTATAGAAGCACAAATACCAACCGTACCGGGTCTCATTCGCGTCAATTTTTTATCCAAAAGACCATCACGATCTATGTAAACGTATTCCTCACGTGAAGTGGTCACATCAATAAAGGGAGGATTAAACTCCATTAAAGGATCAATGTTATTATACAATTCCTGAATGCTCCTACCTTTTACCGGTGGAATCAATTCAAAGGAAAACAAAGTCTTGCCTTTAGCATTTTTAATATGATCCGTAACCTTCATTTTTTTTAATCTAATTAATCTTCTGATATACTAGGAGCTAACCATTTCATGGCTTCCTCCAACTTAATTCCCTTTCGTTTGGCAAAATCCTGAACTTGGTCTTCCTTTATTTTCCCTAACCCAAAATAACGAGCATCCGGGTTCGCAAAATAATACCCGCTGACGCTTGCGGCAGGCCACATTGCCAAGCTCTCCGTTACCTCTACACCAATTTTTTCCTTAACCCCTAAAACCTCCCAAATAGTCAATTTTTCCAAATGGTCTGGACATGCAGGGTAACCCGGCGCTGGCCGAATTCCTTTGTATGATTCCTTGATCAAATCTTCATTGTTCAATTGCTCATCCTCGGCATAGCCCCAATGATTCGTACGTATCTCTTTATGCAAATACTCGGCAAACGCCTCTGCCAAACGATCTGCAATCGCTTTGATCATTATGGCATTATAATCATCGTGATTCTTCTCGTATTCTTTGGCCAATGCTGCCGTGCCAAATCCAGTACTTACGCAAAAACAGCCTATATAATCTTGGATTCCAGTTTCTTTTGGAGCAATAAAATCAGAAAGAGCAAAGTTAGGTGCACCTTCTCGTTTTTTCAATTGCTGTCTTAATGTACGGAAAATCTGTTTTCCCTCACTTAAATCAACTTCAATATCATCCTCATTTATGGTATTGGCAGGAAATAGTCCAAAAATCCCTTTTGCCTTCAATTGTTTCTCCTCCACTACTTTTTTCAACATCGCCTGGGCATCTGAAAATAATTCAGTGGCTTGAGCGCCAACAACCTCATCTGTCAGAATATCGGGATATCTTCCGTGCAATTCCCAGCTCCTAAAAAAAGGGATCCAATCTATATACGGTAACAATTTTTCGAGATCAATGTTATCAATAACCTGAATTCCCAGTTCTTTCGGTTTTACAATTTGCTTTGCTTGCCAATCAATATTAAATTTATTATTTCGGGCTTCTTCGATAGTCTTGTACTCCTTGTGTTTGGAACGCTTTAAAAATTTATCGCGAAACACTTCATAGTCTAGTTTAATGGACTTTTTATACCCATCGGCACTTTCTTTTTGAAGCAAATCACCAACCACTGTTACTGCCCTAGAGGCATCATTCACATGAACAACCGTATTTTGATACTGCGGGTCTATTTTAACTGCAGTATGGGCTTTACTGGTAGTAGCACCGCCAATGAGCAATGGGACTTTGAAATTTTGTCGGTCCATTTCTTTGGCAAGGAATACCATTTCGTCCAAGGAGGGTGTTATGAGCCCACTTAAACCAATGATATCAACATTTTCTTCTTTCGCACTATTAATGATTTTCTCGGGAGGGACCATTACGCCCAAATCAACAATTTCATAATTATTGCATGCCAAGACCACACTCACTATATTCTTTCCAATATCGTGAACATCACCCTTCACTGTCGCCATAAGGATTTTTCCTGCTCCCTTTGAGTCTCCAACCTGTGGATTTAACAACTTTTCTTCTTCGATAAATGGCAGTAAATAAGCAACCGCCTTTTTCATTACCCGTGCTGATTTCACAACCTGAGGCAAGAACATTTTTCCGCTTCCGAACAGGTCACCAACAACATTCATCCCTGTCATCAAATTGTCTTCTATTACCTCAATTGGTTTGCTAACGCTTTTTCTTGCCTCCTCAACATCTTCAACTATGTATTGGTCAATGCCCTTTACCAGTGCCCTGTTTATTCGATTTTGCAGTGGTTCTTCACGCCATGACAAATCCACCTTGCTTTCCCTTGCCTTCCCGACGACTGATTCTGCAAACTCCAATAACCTTTCTGTGGCGTCTTCCCTGCGATTAAGGATAACATCCTCCACACGCTCCAATAAATCTTTGGGAATGTCATCATACACTTCCAACATCGTTGGGTTTACGATTCCAATATTCATGCCCGCTTTAATGGCGTGATACAGAAAAACAGAATGCATGGCTTCACGCACGGGATTGTTTCCTCTAAAACTAAAAGAGACATTACTAATACCGCCACTAACATTGCAATATGGTAAATTCTTCTTTACCCACCTGGTGGCCTCGATAAAGTCCAGTGCATTGCGTTTATGCTCGTCCATTCCCGTGGCCACAGGAAAAACATTTAGGTCAAATATGATATCTTCAGGAGGGTACTTCACTTCATTGACCAGAATATCATACGAACGTTTGGCAATCTCCAAACGACGATCATAGTTGTCTGCTTGACCTTCCTCATCAAAAGCCATTACAATTACCGCTGCCCCATAACGCTTTATCAATTTAGCCTGGTTAATGAATTGTTCTTTACCTTCTTTAAGGCTAATGGAGTTAACAACACATTTGCCCTGTACAACCTGCAAGCCTGCTTCTATGATGTCCCATTTAGAGCTATCTATCACTATAGGTACTCGTGCAATATCAGGCTCCGCGATGACTAGATTCAAAAACTTAACCATGGCCTCTTTACCATCGATAAGTCCGTCATCCATATTAATATCAATCAATTGCGCTCCACCTTCAACCTGATGCCGCGCAATATCCAAGGCTTCTTCGAATTTCTCTTCTTTTATTAGACGAAGGAATTTCTTTGATCCCGCAACATTGGTACGTTCCCCCACATTTATAAAATTACTTTCTGGAGTTACAACCAATGGTTCAAGACCACTAAGTTTTAGATATTTATCTATCGTTTCGCTCATTTATCTATAATGTAATACTTCTAGAAAGGGTTCATAAAAATGATGTAATAATAATTTCCAATCTTTATATTCTAGCGACTTTCTAAATCCTATTTCATGGTCTTCCAAGGTTTCCCATTGCACCAAAAGAATATATTGATTTTCGTGTTCGATACACTTTTTCAATTGATGGGAAATATATCCTTTCATAGATGATATTATCAATGAAGCTTTTGTAAAGCTTTGCTCAAACTCTTCAGATAACCCTTCCTTAACATTTATTGTAGCAACTTCTAAAATCATTTCTCAATGAAATTATGGATTCCTGCCTAGGCTGGAATGACAGTTTGCCTTGGTTTATAGTCCTTTACTAATTTCGCCATTGCAGCAATATGTTCTGGAGTCGTCCCGCAACATCCCCCCACAATATTAACAAGTCCTTTTTCTAGGTATTCCTTTATTTGTGAGGCCATCATCTCCGGGGTTTCGTCATATTCCCCAAAAGCGTTGGGTAAACCAGCATTGGGATGTGCTGAAACCGCAAAATCCGTTTTTGCCGAAATCACTTCTAAATGCGGAACCAATTGACTTGCCCCTAATGCGCAATTGAAACCAACAGAAAGGATTGGTATATGTGAAATGGATATTAGAAATGCCTCTGCTGTCTGCCCCGATAAGGTTCTTCCAGATGCATCAGTAATTGTACCACTGACCATAATTGGAATTTCCAAATTCCGTTCTTCCTTGACTTCTTCAATAGCAAAAAGTGCTGCCTTTGCATTCAGGGTATCAAAGATGGTCTCTACTAGAAGAATATCAACACCGCCATCAATCAATGCCTCAACCTGTTGTTTATAAGCAATTCGCAATTCCCCAAAAGAAACAGCCCTGAACCCAGGGTCATTTACATCCGGTGACATACTTGCTGTTTTGTTGGTAGGGCCAATACTGCCCGCAATGAATCTAGGTTTATGAGGTTCCCTTGCCGTAAACTCATCAGCCACTTTTTTTGCAATCCTAGCAGACTCATAATTGAGCTCATATACCAATTCTTCCATATGGTAATCGGCCATGGCTATCGTTGTCCCTGAAAAAGTATTGGTTTCAACAATATCTGCCCCTGCCTCAAAATATTTGCCGTGTACAGTAGCAATGGCCTCCGGTTGTGTAAGGGACAAAAGATCATTGTTACCTTGTAAGGCAACCGGCCATTCTTTAAAACGTTCTCCACGAAAATCGTATTCTTTAAATTTATACCGCTGTAGCATTGTACCCATAGCGCCATCCAAAATCAAGATTCTTTCTTTTAATATGTCAACAATATTCTTCATTTATCTAAATGCTAAACTAAATAATACAAATTGGACAAATCTAATAAGAGCCCAAAAAAAGTAATATGCCCAGATTTTGGGATTAGTTAGAAACACAAAAAAAATATCAAGTAAGGAAAAGTAAGACAGCAAGTCTTGCTATGGGTTATCTATTCTTAGACCTTAACATCAAATGAAAAGGTGCTGAATCAAGCTCAGCATAAAGATAGAATGTAGCACCTTCTTTAAAGTAAAGGGTTGCCAAGGTTTCATAGGGTCTAATCCCTCCGCCTTTCTTGATAACAGTTTCAATGTATTAATGAACTGGCTGCAAAGAAACGGCAGAGTTCATTCAAAAACAAGGAATGGCCCTATATTTATAACATTCATTCAATAATTACTCATTTGTATTGATCAAAACTTTTGTCAATTCATTCATTTTTTTAACTTTTTGTTCAAAATCACTCTTAATAGTTTTTCGGAAGTCATTTAGATTAAGCACCATTTTATTAATGTCTTCTGGAATAACCTCTTCAAAAAACTGACGCAACCTTTTTGCAGTCGTTGGCGATTTACCATCTGTGGAAATGGCAATTTTAACATTGCCCTTGGTGACAATACCGCCCATATAAAAATCGCAATAGGGTGGGTTATCAGCAACATTTATCAATTTATCCAATTTTCGGCAGTCCTGATAAACTTGGATATTTACTTCTGGATTATCTGTGGAGGCTACTATCATATGTTTTCCGGTTAAGTATTTTTCATGATACTTATCCAAAATCAACTCAACATTGTACTTTTTGGCCAATTGCAATGTGCTTCCCCTAAATTCAGGAGAAACCATTGTTACATTGGCATCTGGACTTGATTTAGTCAAAAATGTCAATTTTTCCTCAGCAACATTCCCCCCTCCAACAATTAATATGGACAGTTTTGAAGTTTTAAGAAAAATAGGATATAAGTTATTTCTTTCCATATTCAGCGTACTAATTCCTTCACTGCATAACTCCTCTGAATATCCACGATTCGTTTCCGATGTTTGACAACCTCTCCTATGATAATGATTGCTGGATTTGCCAATTTCTGATTTTTAACTATTTCTTCAATTGAAGCTATAGTACCAACACCTACTTTTTCATTTTTACGCGTACCGTTTTGTATAATGGCAATTGGTATATTCGCTTTATTCTCTTTTTTGAAGAGTTCTACAATGGCTGATAACTTGCCCATGCCCATTAGTATGACCACAGTTGCGCTTGATTTAGCAGCTAACTGAACATCTTTGGATAATTTATGATCCTTTGTAGTTCCCGTTATTACCCAAAAACTTTCAGAAGAACCTCTTTTGGTAACAGGTATGTGCTGTGCAGCGGGTACCGATACTGAAGAAGATATTCCGGGGACCATTGCTACCTCTAAACCA